>CALGIR010000038.1 GCA_937915475.1 uncultured Bacteroidales bacterium | reverse complement strand
GCCACCCGATTATGCCAGTGGAAAGGCTGGTAAATATCGACACTGGCACAGAGAAAATGCGCATTGCCTTCAAAAAAGGGCATATGTGGCGCAATCTGATAGCCGACAAAAAAACAATAGCCAGCACACAGGCCATACTGGAACTTGCCAATAATGGCATAGCGGTGAACAGTGAAAATGCAAAATACCTAATTAAGTACCTGCATGACATTGAACACTTGAATTACAGCATCATCCCGGAACGCAAAAGCGTTGGTAGGCTGGGCTGGATTGAGGACTATGGATTTAGCCCATTTATTGAAGATGTGGCCTTTGATGGTGAAGCGCAGTATAAGTCATTTTTCGAGAGCGTAAAGCAGAATGGCGATTTTGATAGGTGGCTGGAACTCACTAAGTCCATCAGAAAAGGGAAATACCCAGCTAGAATTATTTTAGCCGCCAGCTTTGCCAGTGTATTAGTAAAACCAATGCAAAAACTGCCCTTTTTCGTCCACCTTTGGGGTGGTACGGAAGTAGGCAAGACGGTAGGCCTAATGCTTGCTGCAAGTGTGTGGGCAAATCCAGAAATGGGCAGGTATATCCATACATTTAACAGTACATCAATCGGAAAAGAAATGTCTGCCGCTTTTGTAAACAGTTTGCCGCTCATCATGGACGAATTACAAATCGTAAAAAACAGGGGCAACCAAGACGAGGACATTTACAAGCTTTCCGAGGGTGTAGGCCGTATGCGCTCAAATAAAGGGCTGGGAATAAACAAAACCACCACTTGGGCAAATTGCATCCTCACCAGCGGAGAAATGCCCATCACGAACAGCGCAAGCGGCGGCGGCGCCGTAAACCGCATACTGGAAATAGAGTGTAAAGAAAAGCTGTTTGACAATCCGCAAACAGTAGCTGATACCGTCAGAGAAAACTATGGCTTTGCTGGGAAAATGTTTATAGAAACGCTCAACACCGACGAAGCCCGCGCCGTATTTGATGGATTTTATTCAGACTTGATAAAGAACGATACTACCGAAAAGCAAGCTATGGCAGCAGCATTAGTGCTAACCGCCGATACACTAGCAACGGAGTACATATTCCAGGATGGACAAGCCTTGACGGAAGAAAATATTGTTGAATTTTTGAGCAGTGCGGAGGCCGTCAGCGTAAATGCAAGAGGTTATCAATATATTTTGGAGTGGATAAGCAAAAACCGCTTAAAATTATGTGGTAGTAGCGACAGAATAGAAGTGCTTGGCAAGCTTAATGATACTGATTGCTATATCATGGCATCTGTTTTCAATTCGATTTGTGAAGAAGGTGGATTTTCCACAAGGCCGCTACTGTCCTACATGAAAGAAAAAGGACTAATTGAGACGGAGCGAGGGAGAAATCAAGTGAATTATAGAGTAAATGGAATCACGCAAAGGTGTATAAAAATCCTGTTGCCAGATGGAAGCGGAAACATCGAAACCGATTTGCCTTGGTAAACTGTTACCACTTTTGGGGCAACTGGTAACAGAGTGGTAACAAAAATCGTGCCACATAGCTGGGATGTTACCACTGTTACCACTGTTACCACCACTTTAACCATTTATATATATAGAAAAAATAATTGCGCTTATTTATCCATAATGGATAAAAGAAATGAATTTTTTTCTACGCGCGTAGGGAAAACGCAAAAAAAGTGGTAACACTGGTAACAAGCACTAAAATACAGTACTTTAGCAGGCATTATACCTGTTACCACTTCCGATTTTAGACTGGTAACAGAGTGGTAACACTGGTAACGGTAAAAAGGAGTGAAAAACATCAAAACATATCTGAACGCACGAGAAAAAGACCATGTTGTTGCAATCGGAACATTAGCGCAGTACATACGAGAAGTGGTTGACGAGTGGCAAGGCAACTTAACCAGCAATGAACGCAAATGGTTAAGGATGTCAGTATCATTTTCCTTGAAGGCAATACAGAGCATAGCAAACCGATTAAGCCCTGCGCAGGCCAAACAAGTGAGCAATCATATTAATAAAACTAAATGTATCTGCTTACCTCGTGAAAGTGCTGAACAAACACTGCAACGGGCAAGGGTGGAACTGGAACATGAGCCTGTGGCGGTAGATAGTGAATTTTTTAATGACATTTTATATCAATGTTTACTGGCCTGTGAAAATTGCAGGTATAAGACCAAGGCCGAACAGGATAAGTGCAAAGCCCGCCACGCTATGGTGGCAATGGATATACCAGTTTATGATAGCAAGGCAACGGGCTGCCCGTATGAGCAGACGAAATAACAAATTATTGAAAGCATTGGAGGGTATAAAATGAGCGATATTTACTTAAAAGAAAATGGCCTAGAGTGCTGCAAAGCCGAGCAAGCAACCCGCGAATCAATCCTTGCCGAAGCGGCTAGAATTGTAACTACTGACAGGGAAAGTGATTATGGAAGTCCCGAGGATAGCTTTGGTCTGATAGCGGAACTATGGCAGCCTTATATCAAGTCTAGATGCGTTGGTATTGGTGCAGATGTATGTATTGAGCCTGATGATGTAGCCGTCCTAATGGCCTTACTCAAAATAGCCCGTATCGCAACAGGCCATTACAAAGAAGATAGCTATATTGATGCCTGCGGGTATATTGCTTGTGGGGCAGAGATAGCGGGGAGGGATGCGGAATGAATAAACCAATATTTAACCCTTGCGACGAATGTCAATATGGTATTGACCGCAGGGATGGGAGCGGTAATGATACTATGTGCAAAATCTGTGAATTTCGCGGTACTCTTACCGTAAAACCACCCGAATACAAGGTCAATCCAAACTACCCAAATTTAGGCAAAAATCATTATTGTGCATCCTGCGGGGTAATGTTTATTGATTGGGAAAATGCCCCGACAAATTACTGTGGGAATTGTGGGCAGAAGTTGAGGGAGGTCAACCATGAAAACTATTGATTTTAACCAGCAGGCAATCCAAAACATAAAATATGAAATATCCGAAGTGGATAAGCGCCCTGTCAATGGGCGGTACAGCCCTATGATGAAGTTGCAAGATTTGGCAGAGCTAGAAGAAGAATTACGCTTTAGCTTGATTACAAGTATCGCTACAGACCGCCTATCCGAAATCTGCACCGCCGAGCGGGAAGGTAGGGTTGTGGTGCTGCCTTGTAAGGTGGGAGATACGGTTTACTTTTTAACAAAACAGTATGATATAGTAAATAAACTTTCTAATACTGTTATTGATGAATACATTGTTACTGAAATTAGAGGTAATAAATATAATCCTTTATGGTATATGGCTTCAAGTGAAAGATGTATACATAGAGATTTTACTCCAGGTAAACTCGGCAAAACCGTATTCCTCGACAAAGCCCAAGCCGAAGCAGCACTGGCAGAAAAGGAGGCGGGGGAATGATTGACCCATTATTTGATGTTGGAACTATAGTTACTGCTGAAACCGAAATAGAGGGAGAATTTGCAATCTATTTGATTATCGGGAAACGGGCGTATAACCCCAATAGCGGCAAATCATGGGATTATATTTCCGTTCCGTTGCCAGAAGGATTCGTTATGAACAATAAAGCAAATGTGCCTTATGAAAACACCAACCTTTACTTTTTTAATCATACTGAAATAAGAGAAAGGGGCAAACGGTAATGTGTGATATAGATAAGGCAATAGAACAGTATAAAGACTATCAAGAAAGCGGATGGAGCAAAAGCGAAGTGCCTAATTCCTATTATTTAATGCTTGCTATTGCCGCCCTCAAAGAAAAGCAAGCCAGAGAAAACCCCAAACCTTTAACCTTAGAACAGTTGAAGCAGAGGGAGGGTAAGCCTGTTTGGGTAGTAGTTAATTCTGATTTGCCCAATAGGTGGGGACTTGTGGACTGGATAAACAATAAAATTATTATGGCAGGCAGTTACTTTGTAAGACCAAATGAAGTTGAAGAAGGTAAAATTAAGGTGTTCGAACATGAGCCGAAGGGGGTTTGATTGATGGATATTATCAACTTTTTAATCACAACAATGAAAATTTGTTTTAGTTTTGCTGGGGCCGCACTTGGCCTAATGATTGTATATGCAATTTTACAGGCCTTGTGGGAAACGGTTGTGAAAAGGTAGTACAAGCCAGAATAAGCCGCTACAAGCACCGCAAACCTATTTTATGGTAATTACACTAGACATGGTATTGGCGGCGCAGGGCGGGTACTAGATGGGGCGCAGGCTTGATGTTGGGCAGTACATCACAAGGAGGTTTTGAATGGACAAGCAAACACTGCGGCAGTACCGCTATTTGGTAAAAGAAATAGAGCAGCTTTCCGAAGCACAGGAGCGCCTTGCTGCTGGACAGCTCGGTGCTGTTAATATAAATGATATGCCGAAAGGGAACAGCATCATCCATGACCGCATGGCTGAAACGGCCTGCAAAATGATTGAGTTACAATATATTATTGCGGAGCGATTGAATAAAGCTGTGGCGATGCAGATTGAAATAGAGCGCGCTCTTGATAGTTTGGAGCCGTCAGAACGTGAACTAATGCGGTATCGTTACGTTGATGGGCTGAACTGGAATAGGGTAACAGAAAAGTTATATAGTGATAAAGAAGATTTTATAGATAGATTTGAAAGCTATCAAAGAACTGTTTACCGCCAACATGGCAGGGTGCTGGGAAAATTAAGGAGGACTACATAAATGGGAAAATGCTTTGCGGATAATTTAGAAACAGGCAAGTGTGATGCTTTGAAGGTTAAGGAATGCGATGGATGTAGCTTTTACAAAACCGAGCAGCAGATAACAAAAGAAAGGTGCAAGGCTGACGAAAGATTGAAAAAGCTAGGAATATATGAGGATTGCAAAACTAAGTATAAAACAAAGTAGGTGTCATTGAATGTCAGTAAGATAAAATGGTATAATTATAATGTGGTAAATCACAAAAAATATATGCCACGCCCGGCTAAATCAAATAGGGCAGGTATATAGTAATAATAAAATAAAGGTAGCATCAAGCCGTTTCCGAAAGGGGCGGCTTTTTGCGTGGGCAAAACACGCAGAATAAACTGCTAAAAATTGGGCGGGATGAATGTTACTCTATGATGGTCAGGTGGGCGGCCAGTAACATAAAAAACAATTAGGGTGGTGAGGTATTGGTGCTAAAGGCTTGTTCATATTGCGGGCGCATACATAAGCGTGGTGAGGTATGCAGCAGGAAGCCTAAGCTAAAGAAGAATACCAAACTGGATTGGTTTCGTTCATCATCTGCATGGCAACGTAAGCGAGAAGCTATAAGGCAGAGGGACTTAAACCTTTGCAGGATGAGCCTGCACAACGGCGTGCTAGACTATACCGACTTATCTGTCCATCATATCGAACCACTAACGGAAGCATGGGACAGGCGGCTCGATGATGACAACTTAATAACGCTTAATTCTTTTTATCACGAGCAGGCCGAAGCAGGAAGTATAACAAAAGACCTGCTATACGAGTTGGCAGCAAGCCCCCCTGCCTTAAATCTGGAAAAGTTAGGGCACTCTAACACCGACAGCCCACCTCTGAAAATAACAAATTCCGTAAATGAAATGGAGTGATACGATGGCAAGGCCGAGCAAGTCTATTGATAATATAAAATCACACGCCACAAAGGCAGAGATAAAGCAGCGCAAAGAAGCCGAAAAGGCGGCTTTGTCGGGCATAAAGATTAGGAAAAGCGCAGAAGTGGAACAGGATGCAGTAGCAAATGCGGAATATGAGCGTGTTATTGAACTTCTGACGGCAGTAGGGAAAAACGATGCGTTGTATGAAGCTGTTATAAATGAATATTGCCTATACAAGTCTGATGTTTTGCGCTATACGGAAATGCGGCAGGCCATAATGGATGATGATAGCGTTGAGGGTGCCGCCAAATACAAGCTGGTACTTGATTGCGATAAGCAAATTGAAGTATACCGCAAAAAACGCTTTGACATAGAAAAGGAAAACGGCTTTACAATAGCATCTGCGCTAAGGAGCATACCGAAACATGTCAATGTAAAAGAAAATCCACTTGCAAAGGCATTGCTTGATGGCGATTGAGAAGTCTAAAGCATTAAAATATGCTCGCTGGTGTGTTGAACCTGATAACAAACAGGCTCCTTTATATGTTAAAAAACAGGCGCAGGCATGGATTGATATTGCTGATGGCAACGATGCCGAGGCTTATATTGATGAAAAAACTTATAATAAGATTTGTAAGATATTAAAATTAATGGTGCATCCTGATTTAAAGTGTTCTATGTATGATGGGCTAGAAGCTTATGCTTGGTTTTTAATTGTTGCGGTTTTTTGTACCAAGTTGAAAACTGACAATAACCGATACTATACTACAGCATTACTGGAAATTGCCCGTAAGAATTTTAAGACATTTAATTCTGCTGTTATTTTTATAATTGGTATGTTGACGGAACCGCAATTTTCGCGGTTCTTTTCTGTTGCACCTGACTTGAAGTTGTCTAAAGAATTACAGCTTGCAATAAAAAAGATAATTAAATCAAGCCCATGCTTAGCAGATGATAAAGCCTTTAAGCTTTTGCGGAGCGAGGTTCGTTGTTTACTGACGGAAAGCGAATTTACACCGCTTGCTTATAGTGAAGATAGAATGGATGGCAAGCTGGCTAACATCTTCTTGGCAGATGAAGCTGGAGCAATGGACAGTTATCCCATAGAGGCTATGCGCTCCTCACAGATTACATTGTTTAATAAATTAGGTATTATTATCAGTACCCAATACCCCAATGACAATAACGGCATGATTGACGAGATAGATATATCAAAGAAAACCCTTGATGGCCTACTGGATAACCGCAGGCGGTTTGCCTTGTTGTATGAGCCTGACGATTATTTATTGCAAAATGACCGCTGGATGAATGATGATTTGGTTATTTATCAATCAAACCCTGTTGCCGTTGCCCATGATTACATCTTCGAAGCAATTAAAGAGATGCGGACAATGGCCGTACTGTATGAAAACAAGCGAGAGAATTACCTTTGCAAGCATAATAACATCAAGTACAAGGGGCTTGGCGTTGAGGGGTATATCTCTATAGACAAGGTTAGAGAGTGCAAAATTATAGAAGATTTAGCCTTTTGGCGTGGCAAAAATGTATATTTGGGGTTGGACTTATCACAAACAGATGATAATACTGCAGTATCAATGGTTTGTGAGCATGGCGGCAAGATATACGCTAAAGTGTGGGGTTTTATTCCAAAAGACAAAAAGCTACTGAAATCCAAAAAGGAAAATGTAGACTATCAAAAATTGATACGGCAGGGCGTTTGTTTTGAGTGCGGCGATGAAGTTATTGACTATCATTTTGTGGAGCAGTTTATATTAAAACTGGAAAAGAAATATGGTGTTTCTATTGTGCAGGTTGGTTATGACCGATACAATGCAATTTCAACGGTGCAAAAATTAGAAAATGCTGGAATGGAATGTGTGGAAATCAAGCAGCACTCTAGTGTGCTACATCCTGCGACTAAATTATTGAAGGAATATATTTTAAGTAAACAATTTCAGTATGATGAAAATAATATGCTGGAAATTAACTTTCAAAATGCACGTTGTACGGAAGATACCAACCTAAATAAATATATAAATAAGAAAAAGTCTGCTGGCAAGGTAGATATGGTGGTAGCACTTATAAACGCTGTCTATCTCCTGCAACAAGATATGCTCTTTGGTGGCGATGTGTTTGTGGCGCAAGTATAAAAGGAGGGTGATTTAATGGGGATTTTTAGACGAACAAAACAGGAAATACGGGCTGATACTGGCACAGTAAGTTATGAGGATGCGCTTTTGCAGGCTATTTTAGGCGGCACAGGTATAACAAAGGACGTGGCCTTGCAGATACCAACAGTAGCAAGCGCCATTGATTTGATTGGCAATATTATTGCTAGTACGCCCATTGGTCTGTATAAGATTGATAATGGCAAGGTCGTAAAAATTACAGACGATTACCGCATATCTTTGCTGAATGATGATACTGGTGATACGCTAAGTCCGCATGATTTTTGGAAGGCTATTATTCGCGATTATTATGCTGGCAAGGGCGGCTATGCGTATATAAACAAGTCTAAAGGCAAAGCGGCAAGCCTGCATTATGTTGATGAATCCTTTTTGACGGTGCAGAAAAACACTGACCCGATATTTAAGGACTACGATATTTTGGTTAATGCGCAAAAGTACAAGCCTTATGATTTTATCAAGATATTGCGGAACAGTACTGACGGGGCAAGCGGCATTGGCATTGTTACTGAAAATAGTAAAGTTTTAGAAGTGGCATACGAAAGCCTTATTTTTGAGAGCAACCTTGTTAAAAAAGGTGGTAATAAAAAAGGCTTTCTGAAATCAGAAAAGCGTATTGATGATACCGCCATGACGGCTCTGAAAAACGCCTTCAAAAACTTATACAGCAACAACAGCGAAAATGTGGTTGTATTGAATAGCGGCATTGAGTTTAAGGAATCCTCTAATACATCGGTTGAAATGCAGCTAAACGAAAACAAGGTAACGAATGCTACTGAACTGTGTAAGATATTCCATATATCGCCTGATGTGATAGCAGGCAAAGCAACGGATGCGGATATGCAAAGCGTTGCAAAGCTGGCGGCAATTCCCCTTATGAAAACAATTGAATGCGCATTAAACCGCGACTTCTTACTCGAAAAAGAGAAGAAGTTTTTTTATTGGGCTTTTGACACCAAAGAACTGCTAAAAGGCAACTTAAAAGAGCGCATGGATGCCTACGGCGTGGCAATCGACAAAAAGATTATGACGCCGAACGAAGCCAGATATGCCGAGGATTTGCCCGACATTGACGGCCTAGACATTATCAATATGGGCTTGGCTGATGTTATCTATGACATTAAGACAAAAACCTATTTTACGCCAAATACAAAAACGATTATAGATGCTGCGAAAGGTGGTGAACAGCAATAATGCAAGTAGAAATTAGAGCAGACGGCCTGCATATTAGCGGTTATGTAAATGCTACTGAAAAAATGAGCAGACCTGTTATAACTGGCAAAGGGCAAAAGGTTATTGAAGTTATTGAACCGAGAGCGTTTGAAAAAGCCATTGAGAAGGCCGAAAACATCACAATGACCAAAGACCATGACAGTGATTATGTGCTTGCTGAAACAAGAGCAGGCAATCTTACGCTTTATGAGGATGCAATAGGGCTACACGCTGATGCGCTTGTAACCGATGAGGCTACCATCACAGAAGCGAGGGCGGGAAAACTGAAAGGCTGGTCTTTTGGTTTTAGAAATCCAACAGAAACAATTGAAGAAAGGGCCGATGCCTTGCCGCTGCGCAGGGTGTCGGCTTTTGATTTAGACCACATCACTCTGGTGGTAAATAAACAGCCCGTTTATGCGGCAACAAGCATTGAAATGCGGGCTAATGATGAGGTTGTGGAGTTAGAAACCAGAACAATCGAAGAAAAGCCCATAATAACCGAAATTGAGCCTAAAAAGGCTGAATTTGACAATAGTCAATATCAAAACAGAATAACCGCATTGCGGAAATAAAAAACGGAGGTATTAAAAATGAACCTGAAAGCATTAGAAGAAAAGCGCGCGGAGTACCAAGCAGAAATGGAAGCCATTGTAAAAGCGGCTGATACCGAAGAAAGGGCAATGAGTGAGGAAGAAATCGCCAAATTTGATGCTGCTGAAAAATCCATCAAAGAAATTGATGGCACTATTGAAAGGGAAGAGAGGGCAAGAAATATGGAAAAGAAAGAAACTAAGGTTGAAAAGGTTGAGGAACGTGCAGAAGTAACCGAGGAAAGAGCATTTTTGAATTATATTAAACAAGAATGCGGCTTACCCGTTGAGATGCGCGCAGGCGAAGAAAACTTCACTATGGCCAACAACGGCGCAGTAATTCCCACCAGCATTGCAAACCGCGTAATTAGTGCAGTTAAAGAAATGTGTCCCATTTACGCACAGGCTACCATTTTCAGTGTAAAAGGTACCCTTAAAGTTCCTGTTTACGGCTTGGCTAATACTACGCACGATATTGCTGTTGGATACCAAACCGAATTTACCGATATTACCGCCGATGCAGGCAAGTTTACCAGCGTTGACTTAACCGGTTATTTGGCTGGTGCGCTTACCCTGATTGGTAAATCTGTTATAAATAACAGTGATATTGATATTATGAGCTTTATTATCAACGAAGTGGCTAAAAAAATTGCCTTGTTCCTTGAAGGTGAATTGCTTAATGGCACAACCGACAAGGCTACTGGCGCACTCGCGACTACAAACACCATGAATGCAGGCTCTACATCTGCAATTACTGCTGATAACTTGATTGACTTGCAGGCCAAAATTCCTAGCGCATATCAGGCAAATGCTGGCTGGACAATGGCTCCTGCTACCTTTACTGCTATTCGGAAGTTAAAATATGGAGATGGTAAATACTTAATTCAGGATTCCTTTGCTGGCGCAACCCCGTTTACCTTGCTCGGCAAACCCGTATTTCTTTCTGACAATATGCCTGCAATTGGCAGTGCCAATAAGGCAGTGTTGTACGGTGATTATAGCGGCTTAGGTGTAAATCTGCGTCAAAATATTGAGATGCAAGTGCTTAACGAAAAATACGCTACGCAGCATGCTGTTGGCCTTGTGTCTTGGTTTGAATTTGACAGCAAGGTTATTGACCACCAAAAACTGGCTGCCCTTGTAATGAGCGCGTAGGGCAATTTGTAAGGGAGGGGGGGCAGGTTAATTCCTGCCCTCTAAACTGAAATAAGGAGGCAATATAATGAGTTATAACACAAAAAACTACACCGAACAGGGCGGCGAAAAGACCGTTATTGGCGGTACTTTGGAAATTGCTGCTGGCGCAAGCGTTACGGGTATAACAACCGCAACAATAGTAGATGCCTTGACTTCAACAGATGCCACAAAAGCACTATCTGCGAAACAGGGCAAAGTATTAAAAGATGCACTTGATGCTAAAGTTGCTGCAAACCAAGCCGCCAGCGTGGAAGATGCTTCCCCGACGGTAGCGGAATTTAACGCTTTGTTGGCAGCACTGAAAGCGGCTGGCTTAATGGCTGCTGATGCCTAAGAAAGGGGGGAACCCCATTGAAGGTTAGCGAAATAACAGATACTTTGATTTGCGATTATTTACGGCTCGATTATTCCACTATGACAACCGCAGAAAAAGCACAAATTGCGACAATCCATAAAGCGGCGGTGGAGTACATCAAATCATATACGGGGCTTGATGCTGACGGCATAGATTTGCATGAGGACTTTATAATCGCAGTTTATGTGCTTTGTCAGGATATGTATGATAATCGTTCTATGTATGTTGATAATGCCAATGTAAACAAAGTTGTTGAAACCATCCTTGGTATGCACAGCGTTAATTTATTGTAAGGCGGTGAGAATATGAATGTAAATCCAGGGCAATTAAATAAAAAAATAAACATATATTCGCCTGCCGTAACACTTGATTCTGATGGGTACCCAACAGGAAGCGCAACACTTCTTTATGGCAATTTGCCTGCTAAGTTTTCGCGCACTAGCGGAACGGAATTGATTAAATCTAATGCCGATTTTGCCGACATAAAGGTGCGTTTTTTAATACGCTACAAGAGCGGTATAGACAGGAAAATGACTATTAGTTATGCGGGCGATAGTTATGAAATTGTTTATATCAATGACTATGAGGACAGGCACGAATATATCGAATTATTCTGTAAGGTGATTACAAATGGGTAAATTCGATTTTCAGATTGACCCCGCATTTTTGAAGCAGCTAGGCAGGCTGGCAGATGTTGAGCGCGTTGCCCCGAAAATGATTGATGAAGCTATGCCGATACTTGCGGAAAATGTAAAAAAGGAATTATCAAAGCATAAGCGTACTGGCGATATGGTGGGCAGTGTTAAAAAGACAAAGGCCAATAAAAACAAGTACGGATATTATGCTGTTGTTAGGCCGACAGGTAAAGACAGGCACGGAGTTAGAAACATGGAGAAACTGGCACACGCTGAATATGGCACCAGCAAGCAACAGCCAACGCCGATACTCACAAAAGCCATCAAAGACAGTGAGCCTGCTGTGCTTAAAAAAATGCAAGAAACATTTGAAAGGGAGGTTAAAAAGTGAACATAAACCCATTAATTATATCCGCATTATCCTCCCTTAATATCCCCGTTTCTGCCAATGTTTACACCGGTACGGCAATGGAATACATTACATTTAATTATGCCGATGAGCGGCCTGTGTTATATGCAGATGATATTGACGGACTAGACGAAACCACAATTCAAGTACACTACTTCACAAAAGGCAATCCGCAGACAAATAAAAAAGCAATCCGCAGGCTATTACGGCAGGCGGATTTTTCAATTCAAAGCACACAAGAATTTTACGAAACCGATACAGGCTATACGCACGTTGTTGTATATGCCGTTATTGATGGTTTTGTATTAGATTAGGAGGAATAAAATATGGCTAAAATCGGATTGAAATACCCAATATATGCAATCGCCACGGAAAGCGGCAATACAATTAGCTATTCTGGCGGTGCAGTATTAGCAAAAGCAATTACTGCAAATATATCCATCGATGTAAATGATGAAAAGTTATACGCCGATGATGTGGTGGTTGAAAGCGATAGAAGTTTTGCCGAAGGTACTGTAACAATCGGCATAGATGATTTATATGATGCCGCCAAAGTGGCATTGCTCGACTATATCGAGGGTGCAACGATTGACCCCACATTGGGCAGTAAAGAGTTGTATGCTACTGGTGCAGCTTCCCCTGCCTATGTTGGCTTTGGTTTTTATGGCAAAGCAAAACGCAGTGGTGCAAACAGGTGGCGCGCTATTTGGCTGAAAAAGGTACAGTTTGGTGAGCCTTCCGATGAGTTTGAAACCAAGGGCGCAAATACGGCCTTCAAGACACCCGAACTGGAAGGCACTATTATGGTCGCGGCTGATGAACGTTGGAAAGAAGAAGCTACATTCGACACCGAAGCAGAAGCCATTGCTTATTTGAACGGCAAAGCTGGTGTTTCCACAGATGCATCTAACAATCTTACCGCATTGGCATTCTCTAACGGTACATTAACGCCCACTTTTGCGGCAGCCACTCGCAATTACTCTTGTGCGGTTACCAACAACACCGCTATTACGGCTACTTTTGCGGCTGGTACTGCAAAGGTATATGTTGACGGTGTGTATTCTCATGCGCTTACCTCCACCGTGGCGGGTGCATCTATTCCGATGGCGGCAGGCAATAACAAAATTATTCAAATCGTTGTACAAGAAAGCGGCAAGGCGGCTGTTACATATACAATTATGGCACAGCGCACTGTATAGGTTGACGGCACAGGGGCGAGTTAATTCTCGCCCTTTTCTTTTAATAAAAATTAAGGGGGATAATTATGAGCGATTTACGTCCTAAGCTTACAGAAATCGAACTTGGTGGTAAAACATACGGATTGCTTTTTGACCTGAATGCAATAGACGAAATACAAGACAGGTTTGACATTCCAATATCACAGCTTGACGACTTAATGGCAGACGAGCGCAAGGTGTTTAAGGCACTGAAAGCCTTGCTGGCTGTTTTGATAAATGAAGCCATAGACGATGCCGAAACGGGCGAGCCTCACGTTACGGAACAGTTTATTGGTAGAAAAATAACACCACAGAACATTTCATTATTGAAAGGAAAAGCGTTCGGGGCATTTTTGAATGGCTTGCCACAAGTGGATGAAGATGACCCAAACGCCAAGAGCGAGTAACGGACAAATTAAACGTTGCTCGCTGTTTATTTGTAGGCAAAACGCTTTTAGGTTATTCGGAGCGTGAGGTGTGGCGCATGACATTAAGAAAATTAATGCTGCTCTATGTGGAGTATCAAAAAGAAAACAATCAGTATCAAGAGCCGCAATCGCTTGATGATGTTATCCCATTTTAGGGAGGTGGAAATATAGATGACTAATGTTTTTTGCGTTTACATACACACTGCTCCTAACGGGAAAAAGTATGTCGGAATCACATCCAAAAAGCCAGAAAGGCGATGGCAAAATGGGACGGGGTATAAGAGCAATGCACACTTCTTCAATGCAATTAAAAAATATGGCTGGGACAATTTTGCCCATGAAGTAGTTTTTGAGAAATTATCAAGCGATGCAGCAAAAAGAATAGAACAATATCTTATCCAAACATTTAAAAGCCATGAATACGCATACGGATATAATCGTTCGCTTGGTGGGGAAAGCGGATTCGGTGTTAAACATACGGCAGAAACAAGACAAAAAATGTCCGAAGCTCACACAGGCGAAAAAAATCATTTTTATGGGAAAAAGCACTCGCCGGAAACAATAGCGATGTTACGCGAAGCGTCTATCGGAAACCAAAATTGGCTTGGTAGAAAACACAGCGAAGAGACAAAGGCTAAAATAAGCGCCCGCAGAACCGGAGTGCCATCACCGTTAAAAGGGAAACCGCTCTCCCCGGAAACTTGCAAAAACATAAGCAATGCAAGAATTAAGTTTTTAGAACGAAGTGATGCGGTTGAAATAATGAGAAACGCAAACCCAAACAGGAAACCTGTATATCAATACAGCAAGGACGGCACACTCGTTAAAATTTGGGAAAGCGCGCGTCAAGCCGAAAAAGAGCTTATACCGGGAGGACAATTACAAGCGATTAGAAAGTGTTGCAGTGGTGATTGCAATAGCGCGTATGGCTACATATGGAGTTATAAACCATTGGCAGAATTCCCTATTATTCAAAGACAAAGAAAAGTGTATCAATATGATAAAATGCTTAACTTAATACATGTTTGGGACAACCTCTATAATGCTGTACATAATTTTAGGGATAAGGGTAAATCAACAGTTATTAGCCAATGCGTATCTGGTCATAGGCCACACGCATACGGGTTTATCTGGTCTTATTCCCTGTTAGAAAGAGAGGTGATTTAGTTGGCGGGTAATTTTTCCATTGGTGCCGGTTTGGAACTCTCGGGCGAAAAGCAATTTGCTGATGCGGTAAAAAGCATAAATAAGGACTTATCTGTGCTGGGTAGTGAGATGAAAAAGGTAACTGCCCAGTTTGACGGTAACGCCAATAGCATGGAGGCCTTGACGGCCAAACAAAAGGTTTACAATGAGCGCGCCGATGAACAGCGCAAAAAGGTTGAGTTAATGACCACAGCGCTGGAAAACGCTAAAAAAGAATATGGGGAGAATTCTGACAAGGTAAAGGATTGGCAAATTAAGCTGAACAATGCCGAAGCGGATTTGGCTAAGACAGAAAAAACTTTACAGAGTAACGAAAAAGCCATCAAAGAATATGGCAAAGCGCAAATACAAGCCGCAAAAGATAGCGAAGAGTTCAAAAAAGCACAGGATAAATTAAAGGGTGCTATGAACGGCCTAAAAGTTGCCGCAATAGCTGTTACTGGTGCTATTGTAGGCTTTGCTGGTTTGGCGGTAAAGGCTGGAATGGCTGCGGATGATATTAACACTTTAGCAAAACAAACTGGCTTAACAACAGAGGAAATACAGAAGTTTCAATATGCAACGGATTTGATAGATGTACCCATTGAAACCTTAACGGGCAGCATGGCAAAGCTAACGAAAAATATGGGTACTGCTCAAAAAGGTACTGGGGATGCCGCAGATGCGTTTAAGGCTTTGGGTATATCCATTACAGACCAAGACGGCAATTTGCGCGATAATCAGGATGTTTTCAATGAAGCCATTAATGCTTTGGGTAAAATGGAAAATGCAACACAAAGGGATGCTTACGCCATGCAGATATTTGGAAAATCTGCACAGGACTTAAATCCGCTTATTCTTGGTGGTGCGGATGACCTTAAAAAATATGGCGAACAAGCTGAAAAAATGGGCTTAATTTTATCCCAGGATGCGCTTGACGGCTTGAATGCCATCAATGACAAAGCAGATGAGTTAAAGGGTGTTTTTGGCCTTGCAGGTGCGGCAATCGTTTCTGAATTTGCGCCACAAATAAATGAGGCCCTAGCAAGTATTGATGTAGGCAAGATAGTTGAGGATATTAAAGGGTTTATAAACAGCATTATAGAGAACAAAGATGCTATATTGACAGCTCTTTCTGCGATAGCCGCAGGCTTATTGGCGTGGAATGTAACCAGTATTGTTATGAGCGTTGTTGGTGCTATTAAGGTGTTCAGAGATGCGCTAATAACCGCAAGAGTGGCACAGGAAGGGCTTAATTTTGCGATGAAAGCAAATGTTATAGGTATTGTTGTTACTGCTGTTGCGGCCTTAACTGCTGGCTTGGTTGTATTATGGAACACGAATGACGGCTTTAGAGATGCTGTTATCGGTGCATGGGAAAGCCTAAAAACTGCCGCCAGTGGTTTATGGGAAACTATAAAGCAGTTTTTTACTGTGGATATTCCCAACGCCTTTAATGCTATTGTTACCTTTTTCAAAACGAACTGGCAAAACTTATTGCTTTTGCTAGTCAATCCTTTTGCTGGTGCCTTAAAAATGTTCTATGAAATGAACCCAAAATTTAAGGCTTGGGTAGATGAATTATTGCTAAAGTTTAAGGAATGGGTAGGTGGCTTTATTAATATTGGCAAAAATATTGTTGAAGGTGTTTGGAAAGGTATTCAAAATGCAAAGGCTTGGCTTTTGGGCAAAATAAGAGAATGGTGCGGCAGTATTCTGGATGGTGTTAAGGCATTCTTTGGTATTCAATCGCCATCAAAGGAATTTGCCAAGGTTGGCGGCTATATGGCGCAGGGCTTAGGCGTTGGCTTTGAAAAGGAAATGGCCGCAGTAACGAAACAAATTAATAACAGTATTCCTACAGATGTAACCATGACAGGCCAGTATCAAGCTACTGCTAAAATGGGTGAGGGTATAGTTAATGGCTTGGCTGGTTTGATGGGTGGTCAAGCTAACGGCGGCACATATACCATTAATGTGTTGCTTGACGGCAAAACAGTAGCGCAGACCGTATTTGACCCGCTTAGAAATGTCGCAAAACAAAGGGGTGTTGCACTTGGCTAGTATTATTATTTCTGATGGAACAAGCACAATCACAATGCCCCGTATCCGTAAAGTTGAGGTGGGCGGTGCAGAGGTAGCAAAAGAAATTGAAATGGCAAGCGGCAAACTGGTTAAGGAAATGATAGGTTTCCGCACAACTGTAACCGCCGAATGGGACTGGCTGCCTGCTGAAACCATTACTGCATTACATACTATGTTGCGGCAAGGTGGCTATTTTACGGTTACTTATCCTGACCCGGCAACAGGTGAAACCACTGCCAAATTTAGTATTTCTTATCCCACGACAAAAATATTCAAGTTTAACGGTACGGAACCACGCTGGCACGAGGTTAGCTTAACTATGACGGCGCAGGAGGTGGTATAAGTGCAAACTGTATCACCTTCTTTTGCGCCCTATTCTGATACGCGCTGGGCTGATATGCGCGTTGTGTTTCGCTTAGTGGATACTACTGCCGCCAGTGATGCAACAGCAACGGCAAGTGGTTCTAATACGGTATCACAGCTAACGCAAACGCATGATAATATAGAAGGTATGAGCCAAAAGTGGGCTACGCTGGAAAATGGCGGCTGGTTCCTTGATGGCACATATCAGATAATGCCTGATGATGTTGCAGGGCAGCATACTGGCTGGTGGAGTGATGTGTTGTCGGGTGCTGACAGTTTATTTGTTTCTGACCCGACACTAACATTTAATTTTACTGCTGACCATGATAGTATAGGCTTTACGGTGCTGTTCGATGATAAGGCAAATATGTACCCTGCGGAGTTTACTGTGTTTGTTTATGACGGTGCAGGTGCGTTGATTGACAGCCAAACAGTGGCCTGTACTTCCACAAGGCAGGTTGTAGATATGCCTGTTAGCAATTATCGTAAAGTAGTAATTCAGTTTACTAAAACGCAATTGCCATACCAGCGAATCAGGGTGTCAGAAGTTGTATTTGGGATTGTGCAGAACTTTGATAGAAGCAATAGCACAGCAGGAAGCGTATTGTATGAGGTTTCACCTACAGCAAATAACCTGCCTAGCAACGAACTGGAAATCACCTTTGATAATACAGACCGTAAATACAATATGATAAACCCTAACGGCCTGTATTCGTATTTGCAGCAATCGCAGCCGCTTGATGCGGAAATCGGCATCGGTGAAAGCAAGAACGCGCTCGAATATGTGAATATGGGGCGTTTTTATTTTGCCAAGTCGCAAGCAGAAGATTCCTCCACGACGGCAAAAATAACTGCATACGATAGGTTTTACACACTGGATAAATCTATATGCCGAATTGGTACAACTGGCACGTGGACAGTCTTTGAAGCTGTTGGGGCAGTAATAACTAGCAGTGGTTTAAGTATTACTGTTTCGATACCGTTTGCTATAGGTAATACAGTAATTAATAAATGTATCCCGGAGGATGCAACTCATAGAGAGGCTTTTAGATTGATTGCCCAGGCTGCTATGTCTACCTGTTATTTTGATAGGGATGATGTGCTGGTATTTGTGGCCTTGGTGGCAGGTGCTGTTGTAGATACCCTTGATAATAATAACTTATACGATGTTGCAAAAATCAGCGTAACGGATAGAGTAAATACGGTGGAATTAATCGTCAGAGATGAATATGCCGAAACTGAAACACTTTATACTGCAAACAATATTGCAGTTGGCGAGAGCGTACAAACATTAAGCGTGGAAAATCCACTTGTGGCGGCTGCGAATGGCCCAACTGTTGCGGGCTGGTTATTGACAATGGCAAATAAGCGGCTTAGATATGACCTGCAAGAGCGTGGCAATCCAGCAAGAGAATTAGGCGATACGGTGAAAATTTATGATGCTTACGGTGAAAACAGGAATGCCATTATAACCAAAGGGGATTTTACCTTTGACGGCACATTAAAAGCCAGCACAAAGGCATGGGGAGGTTAGCGCATGACATATGAAATGATGATGCCTTGCATAACAGCGGCAAGTATTACACCCAACCCCGTATCAGCCAGCAACACCTATATTATCAGTATTGCTATAACTGAAAAACTGGTTGCACTAGAAGCGGAAATCAGGTATAGCGGCACATTTTACGCAGGAGAGGAGGGGTAAGCATGGCAATAGCAAGTGCAAGAGTACAAATTAATGGAGCGTGGCATTCGCTTGCATATAACAGCAGTACAGGGAAGTGGGAGGCCACAATAACTGCTCCGTCAATAACAAGTTTTAATCAATCGGGCGGATATTATCCTGTTACTGTTGAGGCTACAAATACTGCCAGCACAAAAACAACTGTTACAACCGCAGATTTAACGGTTGGAAACAGCTTAAAGCTAGTAGTCAAAGAGAAAGTTGCACCCTCAATTACGATTATATCACCTTCGGCAGGCAGCTATTTTAGCAACAACAAACAGCCCATTGTATTTACTTTGCGCGATGAGGTAAACGGTTCCGGCATTAAATTATCGACTCTTAGGTTAAAAATTGATGGTGGCAATGATGTTTTGTACAACAGTATGGGTATGACTTATAGCCCAGCCACAAACGGTTATGATTTTACATATATACCGCCAGCGGCCTTGGCAGATGGAGCGCATACCGTAATCATTAATGTGGCAGATAATGATGGCAATACGGCGATACAAAAATCAGTATCATATACGATTGATACAATGCCGCCAACACTTAATGTAACCAACCCTGCAAATAGTTTTATTGTTGCAACACCAAGCATAACAGTACAGGGACAAACCAATGATGCGACAAGCTCATCAGTAACGGTTGATATTAAACTTAACGGAGTAAATCAAGGCACAGCCACGGTTGATGCGGGCGGCAATTTTAGCAAAGCAATCACGCTTGCCGAGGGTGCAAATACTGTTGTTGTGAAATCTACTGATGGTGTTGGCCAATATACAGAAATTACTATTACGGGTGTTTTAGACACAACATCACCAATCGTTTCAGGTGTTACTATTGCACCTAATCCTATTGACGCAGGAGCGACTATGTTAATAAGCGTGGTGATAGAATGACGCAAGAAATATCCATACAGTTATCTGCAAGTATTATTTATGTTGCCGGTACGATTAATGGTGTATCGGTTGAGTTTACATTAGCAGAAAACAATACATGGAATGCAGTTGTGGAGAGGTCAGAAAATCAAACGTACGAAGTGGAAATTATAGGCTATGACAGTTTAGGGCAAAGCACTACATACACCACTAAACTGTATTATGGCTTTGCTGCGGTAACGGATAGAACGCGTGAGGATGTAATAAACAAAACCGCAAAAGGGTATTACAATGCAGATGATTTAAACAGGGTTGGGGCTGCGATAGCTTATCTTGCGGAGCAGTTTGATAAATACGGCTATCATGTATCTGCAAATGTAAAAACTAATTGGGCTATGCCTGATGTGCCGCTTATGAGTTTGTTGGAAACATATCTCGCAAATGTGCAGGCTTTAATAAATGTTTATTATACAATGCCAAGTACACCCGCATTACCTGCCAGCATGAATGGCTTATTTTGGTACGATGCAAACAACATTGAGCAGATTTTGCTTGACATGAACACATTACTTGAAAACATGATAGCCCAATTCAAATTTTCTGATACATTTTACAGTGGGGAGGTATAAAATATGGTAATTTTAAAAGATAGAATACCAACAAAACCGAACAGAAAAAAGATAACTTTTGAAGATGATAGTTCGGTAAGGTACGCAACAGTGGAATACGCGGATGAACCTGTTGAGGTTGGAACGGCAGTTAATAAACAAAATGTGATTGATACGGCCACAAAAAAGGAACTAGCCCGTTTTACCTCTAGCGGCACATGGACAGTACCAGCAGATATAACGAAGGTTGATGTTTATGTAGTTGGTGGTGGCGGTGCTGGCGGTGGAAACATTACTAATTCAGGTGGCGGCGGTGGTTATTGCAAACTATATCGTAATATATCCGTAACGCCTGCCGCTAATATTCCCGTTGTTGTTGGTGCTGGTGGCACTGCTGGAACTGGCAACGGTGGCGATGGTGGTCAAAGCTATTTTCAGTCGGTTAGTTATGCGGCTGCTGGCGGCGAAGGTGGGAAAAGGATAGGTATTGCTGGTTCGGGTGGTTCGGGCGGCGGTTATGCCAACAGTGGTCATGGTGGTGCTGCTGGCGGTGATGGTTTTGTGCTTGGTGGCGGCACTGGTGGCATTGGCGGCGGCAATACAAATTATACGC
>CALGIR010000037.1 GCA_937915475.1 uncultured Bacteroidales bacterium | reverse complement strand
GGTAAGGTTTTTTACTCTTGGGCTAACCCCGTTAGGTTTGCCAATGAAGCAGAAGCGGTACTGGGCGAACCTGCAGAAAACATTCAAAAGTACTTATGGGAATGCAGTGAACTGTACCGTTTAACCTCTAAAATGTTTATTTTTAGTCCATTCCCTAGTTGGAATGGTTTTAAATCGAAGGAGGGCCAGGAGATAGGCAAGAATATTAAAATGTTGAAGGCCTTTAAAACCATGCATGGGGTAAATTCGCGCAGTTTCTTCAAGGAACAAACGGTGCAACTTTTTAATCGATTTGCTACCTATAATGGTTCAAATCCGTATAAGGCACCCGGAACGCTAACAATTATTCCTCATCTTGAGCATAATGTGGGAGCCTACTTTCCCGAGAGAGGGATGTACTCTATTGCAGAGGCAATGCAGGCGTTGGCAGAAAAATTGGGTGTGAAATTGGAATTGGGCTGCCCGGTTCAGCGGATTGAATACAAAAACAGCAAGGTTGCTGGTATAAAGGCCAATGGTGCTTCAGATGGCTATGATATTGTTGTTAACAATACGGATATTTTTAATGCATATCCTAAGCTAATGCCCGAGCGTAAACTTAACTGGTTTTATAAGAGACAGAAGCCGTCATCGTCGGCATTAATTTTTTACTGGGGGGTTAGGGGAGAATACCCAGAACTCGATTTGCATAATATCCTTTTTAGTGCAGATTATGCACAGGAATTTAAGGTGTTGGGAGATAAGGATATATCGAGCGACCCAACGGTTTACATTTTTATAAGTTCTAAATCGGTTAAGCAGGATGCCCCAAAGGGACATGAGAACTGGTTTGTGATGGTTAATGCACCCGAGGATTGCGGGCAGAATTGGGATGAAATCACAAAGACTACCCGAACCAATATCCTAAAAAAAATAAGAAAGGAAACAGGAATAGATATTGAGCCAAACATAGTTTGCGAGGATGTTTTAACTCCGCCATTGATTGAGCAAAAAACGGGCTCGTACCGAGGAGCATTGTATGGCATTAGCTCAAACAACCAATTTGCAGCATTTAGCAGGCACCCAAACCGCTCAAAAAGTATTAATGGACTTTACTTTACCGGTGGAAGCGTGCATCCGGGTGGCGGTATTCCCCTGTGCCTTGCATCGGCCAAAATAGTTGATAATCAAATAAAACCAATTTAGAGATGATATCATTTATAGAAAAGCATAAGGTTTTGCTTGCAAAGCTGATTATTCTGATGGGATACGGAATTTCAGTTCCCGGACTATGGATAATGCGCCATAACCCCGCTGTTTTTCAGCTAAGTTGGGTGTTTACAACGTTAACCCTTTTATTGGTTTTGCTTTTCCATAAACCATTCACCCTAAAGTTTACTTTGGCAATAGTTGCAGTTGGAGTTATTGGTTGGGTAGCCGAAGCAATTGGTACTAATACGGGCGTAGTATTTGGTGGTTATACCTATGGCCCGTCACTTGGCCCAAAAGTTTTAGGAACACCTTTTGCTATGCTAATAAACTGGATGATATCGGTTTATTTAATTACCATGCTTCTGCGTCCTAAAATAACCAATATTTGGCGCTTGGGATTTGCTGGGGCATTACTTATGGTAATTTATGATATTTTGCTTGAGCCTGTTGCCGTTCGTTTAAATATGTGGAGTTGGGATACAACTACTCCACCACTGCAGAATTATGTTGCTTGGTTTGTGATTTCGCTTCCGTTGATTATGCTCCTAGGCAGCTATGTAAAGAATATTCGAAATCCTTTAGTAGTAGTGGTTTTTATAGCCCATCTAGTATTCTTTAGTATTCTAAATTTGATGATTGTCTTTCTTGAAATGTAATCTCGATGCTTGGTGATTAAAGCGCATTGCTACTAATGATTTTGGCGCCTTTTGACATTAAATCATCTTTAGCTTTCACAAAATCGGCCTCGCTCAACGGACGCGTTGCATCCTCAATTAGTGTGGCATTAAAGCCCTCTTTTAGGGCATCAAGCACGGTGAAGTAAACGCATATATCAGCTGCTAGACCGCAGAAATAAAGGTCGTTAACCTTTAATTCCCGAAGATAACCTGCTAGTCCCGTACTTTTTAAATGGCCGTTATCGTAAAAACCACTGTAGCTGTCAATATCAATGCTCATCCCTTTTCTGAAGGTTGCAGCAATATTAGTGGTTTTTAAATCGTGGTGAAACTCTGCACCTTTTGTACCCTGTACACAGTGATTTGGCCAAAGAACTTGCTCTAACCCTTTAATCTTTATTGTATCATACTCTTTTTTACCAGCATGATTGCTGGCAAAGCTAGCGTGGGTTGGTGGATGCCAATCCTGTGCGGCAACCACTAAATCGAATTTATTTTGTATGCTATTAATCAGCGGGACAATGGCATCACTATTCTTGATAGCCAGAGGACCATCGGGCATAAAATCGTTTTGAACATCAATTATAATAAGTGTTTTCATCTGTCTGTGTTTTTATTTGTAATGTATACCAATCTACCCTACCTACCGGCAGGCAGTTGGCATGGAACATCCATCTTTCTTGTGTGTTGATGATGTTGGCGTGGATGTTTCATCGGTAAAAACTCGTAAATTACTGGTCTCTATGTGAAACAATAAGGGCGTCTCTTTGTTTCTTGAGTTCTTCGCTAATCCCTACTCTATAAACATGAGGGTTTTCAAACCGCTTATACTCAGTGGGCAGAAGCGCTAACCGCTCACTGGAGTAAGAGTGAATTTCATCCAAAGACAAACTTTTGGTAGTTCGTTTTCCTCCTTCCATCACTTTTTGTAGTAGAGGTGTTTTGGTGCAACCCTTAACCGTTGTCTTTTTGTGGGGGTCAAATGGATGATAAATTACCTTAATGTCTGCCTCATCTTTTAGAGCAACTACATCGGCACCAATCCATTGGCCACTGGAATTGGAAAACCTGTAAACTTGCTTTCTGCTTGGTAGCGTGGTTTTAACAATATTTTCAGAGATTTTTATTCTGGGTTCACCCTTAAAGGATGAAAGTTTGTAAATCCCATCCAAGGCGCCATCGGGATGGCCTGTAACAAGGCTGGTACCCACGCCAAACACATCGATTGGTGCATCCTGTTCCAAAAGACTTTTTATTATAATCTCATCGAGCTGGTTTGAGGCGGCAATCTTAACGTAGTTAAGCCCTGCATCGTCAAGCATTTTCCTGCTTTCTTTGGCCAGGTAGGCCAGGTCTCCACTATCGAGGCGAATGCCTTTAAGTTTATGCCCTTTTGTCTCCATCTCCTTACCAACTTTTAATGCGTTAGGCATGCCAATTTGCAGGGTGTTGTATGTGTCAACCAGCAAAACAGAATCATTTGGGTGGGTTATAACAAAATCTCGAAAAGCCGTAAGCTCATCATCGTAACTTTGAACAAACGAATGGGCCATGGTTCCTGAAACAGGGATACCAAAATCGCGACCAGCCCTAACATTGCTTGTTGAGTTGAATCCGCCAATAAAGGCTGCCCTACTAGCATGGTAGCCTCCAACGCCTTGGGCGCGCCGTAGTCCAAAATCTATTAGCTGTCTGTTGCCAGCAACCTGCCGCATTCTGCTTGCTTTAGTTGCTATAAGCGTTTGAAAGTTAAGGATATTGAGAAGTATGGTTTCAATAATTTGTGTTTCGATAATGTTTCCCTCAACCTGAAGAATGGGGCTTGTGGGAAAAACTACCTCACCCTCAAGGCATGAGTAGATATTGCCAGTAAATCTAAAATCCTTTAGGAAATCGATAAAACGCTTACTGAATCCAACTTGACTAAGGAATGAGAGGTCCTTTGAATCGAATTTAAGGTTCTCGAGAATATCTAGCAGATTATCTAAACCTGCAAAAATAGCATATCCTCCGTCGAAGGGCAGCCTTCTGAAGGAATAATCGAATACTGCTCTTTCGTTATGCCTATTCTTTTCAAAATAGGAGTAAGCCATTGTTAGTTCGTAATGGTCGGTGTATGAGGCGGTGAAGTTTATCATTTTATGGGCTTTTTAAGAGTTTCGGGTTTCGGGTTTTCATCTCGTCATTGCGATACGCCCTGTTTGCCTGTAGGCAGTGGGCGGAGAAGCAATATTTCAATATGCACATCTTATACCCCGATAATTTACACGTGTAAAAAAGATTGCTTCTCCCGACACAAAACGTCGGTATCGCAATGACGTGTTGGGAAGCAATCAAGCTTAAACAATGTCAACTAATTACCTCCTAACTTTTTAGTAGAAACCGTGCTGCTGGTTAATGGTTCAAACAAAGTACTACATTTATTTGGGTTAGGGGATGGTTAAAATATCACCAGTTTTAATTTGCGGACCATTAAAATTCTTACTAAACTCCTCTATTACTGGCGCAGCAGTGCAATGCGATGGGTAAACCCGTTTAATACTATTATCCCTAAGATACTCAATTGTTTTTTGAGTTTGCAGGTTATTCTCCTTTAAATGAAAACCTCCCATAATTCCCGCAATCGACGATTGGCCTGTTACCTTTTTTGCATGCTCAAGGGTATTCACAATCCCTGCATGGCCACATCCGGTTATAACAAAAATTCCATTTTTAACCCGAAATGCTAAAGCGCTATCGTCCATCACATAATCCGCTGTTCCATCCTCAAAGATAAAAGACGTTGTTTTCGATTCAAAATCGGTAATACGCGGTATTTCGCCGAGGAAGTATGCGCCATTGAATATTTGGTGTGGCTGAGTAGTTGTAAGTAGGTTAAATTTATCTCTAATGGTATCCTCGTCGTTTTTAAGACCAATGTATGCATCGCCATCTTTTTTGTATCGCTTAGCAAAGCAACCAGGATGGCAAATTAAATTACCGCCATTTATGTGGTTTAGTCCATTCCCATGGTCGTAGTGCCCATGGCTAAGAACAATTTGCTGAACATCTTTTGTATCCAGATTCATTATTTCGGCATTCCGGAGGAATAAATCGGTTTGACCCGTATCGAAAAGAGTTTTTTCGCCCATGTAATCAATAAGATAAGAGAGTCCATGCTCAGCCAAAGTATTTGATCCTGGGGTATTATCGACTAAAATTGATACTTTCATTTTTTGCTGGTTACTGGTTAATCATGTATCAGGTTCTGCACGAAGAAAGCTACGGGCATTACTCGAACCACGGGTCCATATCAAGATTTGTTGTGGCAAAAACATCGCGAGTACGAAACTGGTTAATCTTTTTAATCTGTTCCAAAAGAACCTTTGCTTGGGTATTGTTCTTATCGTATTCAATAACTTGCTGCAAATAGTTTATAGCCTCGCCAAACTTTTGCTCACCAATTAATCTATTGATTTTTTTCTTAAAATCATCCTCTTCACTGAGGTTATCCTGAATTTTTATCATATTCAATCGTTATAAGTCCTATTCAATGACGACTACAGACATTTTGCATGCAAATTTCCTTCGCCAAAAATAGTGTGGTTACATCTGATCAAGGCCACACTTTGTGCAGTTTAGTATCTACTCTTTGCTCAGTCTAACTTTGTGTTTATTGCAAATGTGCTTGGTTGTGTGACTGATTTTAAATGTTTAATAGCTTTTCCAGATAGTGTTGTTCAATACCATATATGCTTTTTATTGCTTGAATCGTTTCCATTATATTTTTTTTGTTGGGGTTAGTTGAGTCTGTCTTTCGTCCAACTATCATTACATTTTTAGGTGTATGCTCGGTTGAAATAAACTCAAAAACTTTTGTTTTATAACCATAAGCCTCAAGTATTAATGCTCTTAGGCTATCTGTGATAATTTCGGCTTGCCTTTCTTTAAGAATGCCATATTTAACAACATGGGTTAATTCGTTTGTAACATTAAACTCTTTTCTAATCTGTTTATGGCAGCATGGTGCGCAAACAATTAATGAGGCATCAGAATTAATTCCCCGATATATTGCTTCGTCTGTTGCAGTATCGCAAGCATGCAGGGCGATTAATACGTCAATTTTATCAATCACTGTTTTTTCAATTGTTCCTGTAATAAAGTTTAAGTCTTTAAACTCAGCCTTTTGTGCAATAGTATTGCAAAGATTTACCAAATCCTCTCTAAACTCTACACCAGTGAATTTTATTTCCTTTTTAAGGTTGTTATGAAGATAATCGTATAGGGCAAAAGTTAAATATCCTTTTCCTGACCCCATATCTACAATGTGTAATTTGTTGAGGTTTTCAAGTTCCTTTATTTCTGGTGAAATTAATTCGATATATCTGTTTATTTGCTTGTATTTATCGCTCATTTGGTGGCGAACCGCCCAATTTGCATTGGTAATTCCTAACTCTCGTAAGTAGATGTTTTGTTTAGTTTCAATTAACCTATCCTTGATATTGTCATGATTAAAAGATGTTAAAGGCTGTAAAGTTGGTTCTTTGATTGATAGTTTAATTTTTCCTTTTTGGTTTGTTGTTAATATAATGTTTTCTGTATTTGCTATTATTTCGCCATTCTGAAAATTGTTTATATACATCTCGTTTATAATCGCAAGACCTTCGTCGAATGGATAGTTCTTAGTAATATCCTTGGTATTATGACGATACACGATATTAAGTCGATACCCCGCTTTGAGTTTTACTATTGTCGCAATAATACTTTTTAGGTCAGAGAATTCATCCCTTTTATTGGATAATACTAGCTTGATTAATTCTTTGTCTTCTACGAATTGTTTTAGTTTCTCAAAGAAAATTGATAATTGTTTATTATTCATTTGTAGTTTGTTTTTGTCTTTGATAAATTGTATTAGCCTTGCATACAACTTCTTCACAGGCGTGAGATTTGACTTTAACTCTGCTGATTTGTTCGTAAATATACAAATTTTGATGGCAACTATTTGGTGTTTCCTCAAATCCTCATTCGTTCTTTAGACTTTACCAAAAATTGCAGGGTTGTGTGTTTGTGCTTGGCTATACTCTACAGAGTGGAGTATTTACCTTTTATAATTCCTGGGGATTTTTGTGAGTGGTATATGTCCAAGGTGCAGATAAAAAAACTGTTACTTGTAGATGCTGTTAGCCCATAGACTTTTGTTAATTATCAAACTTCATTTTCTGAATTCGTACAGCGTTTAATATTGCCAATAGGGCTACGCCAACATCTGCAAAAACGGCCTCCCACATTGTTGCTAAGCCTCCTGCTCCTAGTGCCAAAACAGCGGCCTTTACAACAAATGCCATCGAAATATTTTGCCAAACAATTCGCTTAGTTTGTTTACCTATATTAATTGCCATTGGAATTTTACTTGGCTTGTCGTCTTGTATAACCACATCAGCCGTTTCAATGGTAGCATCGCTTCCAAGTCCTCCCATTGCAATACCAACATCGCTTAACGCTATTACGGGCGCATCGTTCACGCCATCGCCTACAAACGCTACGGTTTCATTTTGGGCAATTATCTGCTTCACTTTTTGCACCTTTTCATCGGGAAGCAAATCTCCAAAGGCATTTGATATGCCCAATTTATCTGAAACAAACTTTACGATGCTGCTTTTATCGCCACTTAGCATTGTGATTTTAACACCCAACGCTTTTAATTTGTCTACCGTTCTCTTTGCATCCTCTTTAATGCTGTCGGCAATGGTTAGGTAGCCAATAAATTGCCTATTGTATGCTATGGCAATTACTGTGTAAACTATTGTGGTTGGGTCAATGTCGTATTTTATAGAATGCTTATCCATCAACTTAAAATTTCCTACTAATAGCTCTTTCCCATTTATAGTAGCTTTTAGTCCGTGCCCCGATATCTCTTCTGCATCAATAAGTTTTATTGAGTAGTCTATTTCTCCTACAAAATTATGAATTGCCGTTGCCACTGGGTGAGTGCTTTGGCTTTCTAAAGCATTTACCATTTGTAGAATTTCATCTTTATCAAATTCTGGTTTTAGCACCACCTCCTGCACCTCAAAAACACCTTCGGTTAGTGTGCCCGTTTTGTCCATTACCACATTCTGGATATTTGCGAGAGTGTCTAAAAAGTTGCTGCCTTTAAATAGGATTCCGTTTTTGCTGGCTGCTCCAATTCCTCCAAAATACCCTAATGGGATACTGATAACTAAGGCGCAAGGACAAGAAATAACAAGGAACACCAATGCCCTGTAAAGCCACTGGCTAAAAATATAGTTTTCAATAAAAAAGTACGGGACAACACAAATAAAAACTGCCAAAAAGACAACAATTGGCGTATAAACTTTTGCAAATTTTCTGATAAAAAGCTCTGTAGGTGCTTTTTGGGCAGTGGCGTTTTGTACCATTTCCAAAATTTTGCTCAGCTTACTATCTGTATATGCGGTGGTAACTTTTACCTGCGAAACGGTGTTTAGGTTTATCATCCCTGCTAATACTGTGTCTCCTTTGGTTTTGCTATCGGGTTTGCTTTCGCCTGTAAGCGCTGCTGTGTTGAATAATGCCGATTCGGAAATCAGCTCCCCGTCCAGTCCTAACTTTTCTCCTGACCTTAGCAGTATGGTATCGCCAATGTTTACGCTTTCGGCCTTAACGGTTTTGGGTTGGTTATTAAGTAAAATAGTTGCCTCGTCGGGTCGTTGGTCGAGTAAGGTTTTAATGCTTGTTTTTGCTTTTTTAACTGCCATTGTTTGAAATACCTCACCAATGCCATAAAATAGCATTACCGCTACGCCTTCGGGATATTCGCCAATGGCAAATGCTCCAACGGTGGCAATAGACATTAAAAAGAATTCGGAAAAAACTTTGCCCTGTGAAATATTTTTAGCTGCTTCCTTTAAAACAGGAAATCCTACTGGCCCATACGCCAATATGTACCAAATAACTCTTAACCAACCCGAAAACCAAGGCTGGGTATAGAGATTATCAAAAATAATTGCAATAGATAGTAATACGAATGAAATAATTGCAGGAAAAAATATTCTCAAAGTTATGCTGTTAGCACCTGGTTGGTTATGTGGATTTTCGTGTGAGTATCCTCCATTATTTATCCTTCCAAATATAGGCTCAGGGATAGTGCAACAACCCTCTTCTTCCTGTTTGTTATTTAGTTGTAGGTCGGCAATAAGGTTTATTCTCTCTTCTTGCGTGCAACAAAGCTGCTTACCGTTATTATCGTATATATGCTTATGTTTCATGTTTTTAATGTGTGGTTTATCGAGGGTATTTGGCTGTGCTTTTGGCTGTTTTTTCGCCTCCAGCCTATTCTCCTCCTAATAAAGACAAAACATCTCCATAAAACTTTTGTTTAGCAAATAAGAGAATTGAACCTTTTAAAAAGTATACTATGGAAAAAGTAACCAAACCCAAAGTAAGACTATTGGCTACAGGGAAAAAATTTGTTGCTAAACAGATGGAGGCTAACGCAGGAGACCTTTTGCCGAAACATCTTGCAAGCATTGAGTCTGTAATGATTGTACTAGAAGGAGAATGTGTTTTGGCATTGGCTGGCACAGAACATGTACTAAAGCAGGGCGACAGCTTTATTGTGCCCCCAGAAATAGAGCATCAGATTAGGGCAATTGAGGATTTCAAGGCTATTCATGTGATGACCAAGGATATCGAATTCAAGTTTTTCGAATAAAACTAAAAGTATATTTATCTTATCATGAAGGCGTTTACTAATCACATCATTTCCTCTTTCTTGTTTTTAATAAAACAACACCAATTAGCGAAATAGCAGTTATAGAAGAAGAAATTTTTATGTAGATGTTATCTCCGTAAAAGATATTTATCACTAATATGGTAAGGGAGATGATAAAGATAATTATGAGTAGCTTATTCATAATGATTTGTTTATGGTTAGTAGCAGATTATGATGCATTTAACTTTCGGGTTAGTACATAATGTTATTAAACGCTACAAACTTGAATTTCAGCATAAATCGCCTCTAACTATGCACTTTGTTGTATACCGTTGTGTTTTCTACGTTTCCAAGAGGTATAAAGAGAATTAGTTCTTTGAAAATTGGAAACACAATCTTTGCAGTCATTTTTCAATTTTAATTAGAGTTTTTTTTAACTACTAAGCCAACCTTTTTTCAGCTAAAAAAAACTGTTTTAAGTTCCAAATTACCCAAGTTACTAAAACAAACGGAGCGGTTAGTGTAATTAATCCCGTCATTCCCAGTCCGATATTTAACAATGTTGAGAGAATTATGGCAGTGGTAATCCACAGAAAATCGCGCCAACTTTTTCCTGTAAGAGCAATGGCGCAAAGTATAGCATTGTAGCCCATAAGCCCAGCATTAACTGTAGGAAAAGGCTCTGAAAAGAGCCATCCAGCTAAAGAGCCTAAAACAGCAGCGTAAACGGCATAAATAGCCATTAACCTATTGTTTACCAGTATGGCTAAAAGAAAAAACAGCCCAGTTATTATATTCTCCTGTAACATAACCTGACCGAAACTATTGCTTGATGCAGCTAAAATATTAATAACGTTTCCTGTAGGTTCCGATGAGGATAGTAGCGGAAGTTTAAAAATGAACAGTAATGAATATATCACAACCCAAGTTACCATTACAAAAGGCGCGGTAAATGGCGGGATAATTCTCTTCAACCAATTCATCGCTAATGTTGACAAACTAGCACCTGCTACCATTGCTAGGATGGTGATTAAATTAACCTCGAAAAAGCACAGTACGGCTATGCCCGTTAATGCGCCATTAAAACCATAAAGTCCGTTTTGGATATCCTCTTTGGGGTATCTTAAAATTTGAGCAGATATTGTACTTACTATTGTACCCAACAGGGCTGCCAACCCCAATAGCCAAGAGTTGTAAAAAATTCCACCTAAAAACAGAGTTCCAGAATAAATATTATTTTGAAACATCACCTGACCAATGCCCCGCAAAACGGTTTGTATAAATCTCATTAAAATATGTTTTTATTTAGCTGTTTTTTATGTTAACTCTTTACCCCTAGGCTGGCGCACAAGCCCTCTCGTTTGGCTTAAATTCGTTAGTTTTTACTTCGTTAATACACAACAGAGTTGTGCGGTAGCCCCGTTTAACAACGGCGAAGTCTGGAGACTTCGCCGAGCTAGGCAGGTTTTCTTGCTTATTTAACCCTTATAATCATTTCGTTTACTGTCTGAAATCTATTTGCAAACTGTACTAAATGCAGTCGGCATCCACCATATATTTATTCCAAAAGCAACTGATACTATTTCGTAACCATTACCTGTTGTCTCATTAAGTGCTTTTTCCACTTCTGCTGTCAAAGATGATGTCGACCACATTGTGGAAAGTTTAATTATTTTGTACGTTTTCATTTAGATAAATTTGATGAATAATGCTGGTTAATTACGCTTTGTGTTTAATAAATGTTCCGTTATCTAATTCTTCAAAAGCAAGGTCCAGTTCTTCCTTTGTATTCATTACTATTGGACCTCCCCAGGCTACGGTTTCTTTTAAAGGCTTTGCTGCCAATAATACAAACCTTGCACCCTGATTTCCAGAACGAACAACAACCGTATCGTTTGCTGCATCATTTTTATCTGTTGAAGTAAATAGAACGGCACACGATTTATTCTCAAAATCTGAAAGGCCATCATCAACGGCAAGTGTTCCGTCTAATAAATAGATAAATAGGGTTTCATTGTTGGGGGTTTCGTTATATTCCCATGTACAGTTAGGCGCCAATTCGATATCTATATATTTAACCTTTACATATTTACCTTCAAAAACGCCATTTTTACCCTTATATGTGCCTGCTAATATCCTGACCTTGGCATTTTCTTCTTCTACCAATGTAATCTTGTCACGAGTTATATCGCCGTACGCTGGAGTTGTCATTTTATCTTTTGCAGGCAGATTAACCCATAGCTGGCATCCCAGCATTCTTTCAGATGCTTGGGGCATTTCCTGATGAATAATACCAGAGCCACCTGTCATCCATTGGCATTCTCCATCATGAATTGCACCACTATTCCCAAGGCTATCAGCATGTTCAATATTGCCTTTAATTAAATAGGTTATGGTTTCAATACCCCTGTGTGGATGCCATGGAAACCCTTTGATATAGTCTTTCGGGTCAGTAGAATCAAAACCGTCGAGCATTAAAAATGGGTCAAAATCCGTAATGTTTTTTGTACCCAATACCCGCCTTAAATGCACACCTGCACCATCTATGGCATGCTGTCCTCTGATAATTTGTGCTGCTACTCTTCTTTTCATGTGCTTAAAATTTGATTTTTATTTGCCTAATGGAACTCGCCAAAACAATCATCTTTTCTTTGTGAAAAATATGTCTCATGGCCTGCCCCGCACCTGCGGGGGCTCGTTTCATTATATGTAATTGTTTTAAGTGTTTGCTTTGCTTAAAGGTACAGCTATTTTTTATTGCAATGATTTTTTGGGCGATACTATTTTTTCGCTGTGTTTTGCTTTAAAAACTATCCAGTTCGGTTTAGGGTTATCTGCCAGCGGCAGGTTTACCAGCCGTAGGTTGGCTGCGCCAAGCGAAAGACTACACTTTGCTAAGCGTAGTTTTCAAACTACGCTTAATTAACTTGCGGTCACCTGACTGCTAAAAAACAGCTGTCCATACATTTTCCAAAACAAATTTTTAAAAACTATTTACAATATACCATCAAATTCATTGTACTCTAAGCCTTTGATGTGCAATTTTCAAACACTGTATTTTGTGCGGTCAGAGGTCGCTGTTTAGCAACGACGAAGTCTGGAGACTTCGCCGAGTTGGGGGGGCATCCCTATTCAACGACATAAAAGTTGCTGGGTGGCAAAATATTTACTGAAGAATTTAAATCCAGTACTTTACACTACATGTTCGCAGCTTACCTTTTCTATTTTTATGCCAACTATCGGTTATTTTACCGATATAGTGTGTTTATCGGCTTATTTGCCGTTAGCTTATTAGATTTATCAATATACCAGAAAAAGCAGCTAAGCTAAAGCTAAGTAATGTGCCAACCAGCACATACTCACTTTTCTGTGTCCCACTAAATCGGAGGATAGATTTTGCTGCAATAATCAAACCCACAGCTTCATATTCACCCATTATTATTAAACCTAAAGCTAAAAACCGTTCAACAATTCCGATTAATTTACCTGCATTAGGTAAACCTTGGTCATTAGGATTATTAGAAGTCCCCTCAGGTATTTGAATAGAAAAAGCTGTAAACATATGTTTTATTAAAACATTAGAGGGTTTAGCACAAAAAAGAAAACCAGCGAAAATAGCAACGGTTTTAGTCTCAAAATCAAAGATGAAGTTAATGCCATATAATTTGGAGTAGACAAGTACAATTAGAACTATGGAAGCCAGATGAATAAATTGGTCGAGGAAAAAATAGCTTTTAGTCTTATATTTTATAATTAGCCAACTCTTTAACATATCGGTAAAAAGATGAAGAATCATCAATAGGAGTGCAGCTTTCCAAAATCCTAAATCAAATGAAAATAAATAGCTTGTAATCCCAACAATTATTACATGATAAACGTGATAAAGGGAAAAAAAATTACTTCCCTTTTTATCGCTCATATTCTGTTTTTGTAGAATAAAATCGGAAAGAAGGTGGGCTATTACCAGAAGAAGAATTAATTTTAATTCCATTATTGAAATGTGTTTTCAAAATGGTTCACAGCTTTTTCTATTGATAACCAACCAGCAGCTGTTGAATGTTGGCTAATTGTCGATTGGTACTTACTTAGCTTTGCTGCAATATCTTTTTCACTCAAATCCAATAGCTTATAGTAAACAACCTCACTTTGTTTCGACGTACATTTAGAGAGGATTGTATCTAATAAAGAAAAGACCACATCGAATTGTTGTTGAATTTTACTATTGGGGCTGCAAAAAAACATGGTGTTTTTAATTACAATCTTTTGTTTATCGGAGGTTGAATAATTTTTTATAGCTCTTCCAGAAAGATAAATGGCCTCACCATCAATAATTCCATTTTTTGAGTCTAGCTTATCCAGTGGAGCTACAGCAACGGCCAACCTAATTCCATGTTCTGAAAAATATTTAAGCCGCGATTTATTGTTTTTTGATACGTCAAAAACAATGGATTTAATATAGGTCTTTAGTATAAGCGCAATACGAAGTGCATATTGCGGTGTATCAATTGCGCATTCCATATAATCTCCTTGGACTAGTCTTCCGTAAAAACTCTGGTTTTTATATCTTTCTGCTAAAACGCTAAAAAGGTGCTTAATCCCAGATTCAAGCGTCCTTCTTTCTACCCCAGTGAGGGATGTGTAGGAGATTACATCAGCAGATATTGTCGCAAAATCCATTCTAAAAATTATTTATCGGTAAATATACGTATAAATCTATTTTATCGGCAAAATAATCGTTAATATTTACCCTTTGCTAAGCGTAGTTTTCAAACTACGCTTAATTAACTTGCGGACACCTCGTTCGGCTTAGGCTGCGCCTAAGTCGTATATATCTCTTTTGGTTTACCTACGGAAGGTAGGCTGTGCCAAGCGAAAATTTATACCATAACGCGCTGTAAAATTTATACCCTCGGCGCATAATGCGAATGTGGTATTTTTTTATTGGTTATTATATGCAGGCGCAGCCTGCTGTTAAAAGACCGACTCAGGCGCAGCCAGCCTACGGCAGATAAACCTGAGCCGAACTGGGGCTGTCCTCTCGTGTGGCGTAGCCATAGTAATTTTTAATTCGTTAGCACACGACAGAGTCGTGCGGTAGCGGGGGTTTTTAACAAAATGTATTTATGACGTTAATGTTTCTTTTCCAAGATTTATTGCTAATTCCTTTATTTCTAACCTTTTTTCTTCTAATTTTTCTTCAAGGTTCATGATTCTAAAATTTTTGCTGTTAATCATTTCATGCTTAGCATTTATTACTCTAAGCAATCTCATAATCTCTTCTTTTGATTCACTAACTTCAATTATACATTGACTCACACTAGGGTTACTTTCGAGATTCTTAAGTGTTTTAATTAACTCTCTATGTTTTAAATCTTTTTCTTTGTTCAATAATTGCAATTCACTTATTTTATTGTTCTTAATTTTCATTTTTTTATTACTTGAAGCAATAATTAGTCTCAAAGATTTAATTTCTTCTTTCAAAGTTTTTATAGCTTCATTCTCATCAGAGCTGCAACTTTCTATCCTTTCTTTTAATTTATCAACCTCTCTCCCATAGATTTTTTCTTTCTTTGCGCTTTCTCTGAAAAGATTTATATTAAAAAGCTCTAACGATTCAATTTTATTATTTTGCTTATCTATCAATTTATGCTGGTATTCAATTTGCTTTGTCAAAGATTCAACCTCTTCTTCAAGTTGTTCCAATATTTTCGTTGAATTATTATCAAGTGTATCAACAAACCTTAATTTTACTTTAACATATGTTTTTCCATTTATTGTTATTTTATTTCCATTCTTGATGTTCATATAATGAGCGTTTTCGGGAATATTATTTTTTATCCCAAAATAACTCTTAAGTGTATTTGATAATATCCTAATGTAACCCATTTCAAATTAGTTAATCTTAACATTACTGCCAACTTATAAACATACCCCATGCTCAAAAATATCCCAACTCGTGTGGCTTAAATTCGTTAGCTTTTTTCTTCGTTACCACACAACGGGAGTCGTGCGGTAGCGGGGGTGGATTTGATGCGTTGGCTATTTTATTTTATCAATAAAAACATATTTATAAGCTTCGCTCCAATGATAATCCTCTAATAGTGATATTTTAACCCTTTGTTTCAATACGTCCATTAATTTTAAAGGGGTAACAGAATACCTCTCAACTATTAATTTTAGTATTTCATCGAAACTCCACTCTTTATTTATAGGGAAACAGCAAAGTTCATCTATGAAGTCTTGTTGATAATCGGAAAGTATTATAACCTTTTTACAACCAATTTGTTTTAATAAATCAACGTAAGTATCCCTAGTTTCGAGTTGTGAAATTACCATGTCCTTATAAGATAAATTGTAGTAATTAAGATACAAACCCGCTAAATCCTCTATAAAAAAATCCCAAGTTGAATTAAACGGAACTTCTAAGATAAAAAAGAAACCATTTGGATAAAATACGATGGTATAAGATAAGTCATATTTGTATTCTACTGGTACTTCTATATCATATACAGTAAACGATTCCTCTATATTCGGATTCTTTTCATCCAATGGATAGTAACTTACTAAAATGCTTAACTCGTTTTTATACCCGAAATCTTTAAAGTAAGAACCATTCATCTGCTCAGCATCAAAAAATGAGTACTTATCAATTGTATAGTGAATGTTGGTTTTGAATAGATTTGCCACACGCTCAATAAACACCATGTAATTAGTGTTGTACAAATTGCTTTTACCAAGAAGATAAATGGTTTTTGCCATAATTTTAATCTAATGTGTAAGCTCTACAGCTTGTCCAATTAGTATCATTAGCTCATCAGAAAAGTTGCATTTGTGACTTGAGTTTAAGATGACATTTAACTTTCTAGTTTGTAGACCCATAATTTCTGCAATTTAGTTTCAAAGATAATAATTACCTATAATCTTAAACGAATAGTTAGGGGTTGTGTTTCAATCACCTTGCCGCCAACCTACCAATAACCACACCCACACCCACGCTCAAAAAAAACCAATTCATATGGCCTAAATTCGTTAGCTTTTTACTTCGTTACCACACGACGGGAGTCGTGCGGTAGCGGGGGTAAATAGCGTGGCGGTTGCGGTGTGATTCCTTTTCAGCCTGCACCGAACTAAATGCGGGGTACAAACGCCCAGAAATAGCACAGACCCGCCATGAAATTTACAGAATGTTGTAAGCCGTTTTTTATTCATATATCAAATGTGTCGATAATTCAATTAATTTCAAATCATCATTTTCGATTCTCTCAAATTGTAGAGAAATTCCATATTTATATAAATTATAGGTCAATCCATTTTCTGATATGTAATCTCTTTTTCCTGTCAATGGATAGAATTCTTTAATTTTTGGATTAATCATTCCAATCATTAATCCATTGTCCGTATATATTTTAAGCGTATTGTCTCCTTTCATTCTAATCCACCTTAATTTAAGATTGTCCCTATCTGTTTCGTCTGCAAATTCAAATGTGATTGATTTAAATTTAATTTCTCGTGTATATTCAGTTCCAGAAGTAGATTCTAAAGTTTCAGGGTCGTATCCATCCCACATTGTCATTAAAAATTCATTTGGATTGGGAGTATAGTTAATTTTCAAAATCCGATGAAGTTCTCTTATTGTAGTCTTGTTCAGAATAATAGAGTCATTATTGTAAACTATCCCAATTCCTGGCAAAATTTTCACAAAATCATATTGCTGTCCAAATAATTTGGAACTAAATAAAAGTAAACCAATCAATATATTTATGCTCGTATATCTCATTCGGGGTCTTTTCTTAAAATGGCTGCACAACTTATTAATAAACATACCCCATGTTCAAAATTCTCCCAACTCGGGCGGCTTAAATTCGTTAGCTTTTTACTTCGTTACCACACGACAGAGTCGTGCGGTAGCGGGGGAAGGTCTTTGGTTATTGCTTTTAGTATATTAAATGTATTAGAATCATAAGTATCATCTTCCACTATCCCTTCTTTAAAAAGTGCTGTTATGCTTGGTAGTAGTCCCGATATTTTTTCGTTACCCAATGGAATGATATTATAATTCATTTTCGAAAAATGGAACTCTGATACCAATTCAGCAATAAAGCCTTTAAGGTTTATGTAATTTGATGTAGTAAAACTTCTTATCATAGCTGCATATATGTTTTATGTTTATACAATTATAATCTTGCTGCCGCACGAACCGAGGACGAAGGACGAGCTCGACGAAGCCAGTCCTCTCGTGTGGCTTACCCGTAATAGTTTTTACTTCGTTACCACACGACAGAGTCGTGCGGTAGCGGGGGAACCCAGCTTAACCATTTTGTTGACATCAACAAAATGGTCTAAAACGTCATTCCCAGTTGCATCGCAAGAAGTTTTAGCTTTTACAACTACTTTTTGGAAATTCCTCCATTCAGCATATCCTAAAAGGTGTTGTATATCTCGTCCAAACCAAAATTCAATACCGCTTTCGGTGGTTTGAGAATGGTCCTCAAAGTTGTTCGACAAGGATTTTATTATTTCAGGTTTCATACTGTATTTTTTTTAAAGATTAATTCACGTTGTTTTTTAGTGCTACAGAACTTCCCTACATCCATAAATATATATTTCAAACTCGTTGCTTTACCATCCCAACTTTCTTGCTTAGCCTTTTTTGCCATCGCCCTATTTTGCAGCATTCTCAATAATCCCAATCTCCTCCTCGGTTAGCCCGTAAAGCTGGTAAACCAATTGGTCGATTTGGGCTTCAAGGGCGATGGTGTCGGCTGAAGGATTTTGTTTTTTGGTATAAATAATTTTTGATACAAAATCTGATATTTCATGTTGGGAATTATCATCGGGTTTTATTAATGGCAATTCTAACAAAGGTTCTTTGTCTATTTGATAGTTATTGCCTTGCATTTTGCCTCTATTTTTTAACCAAAACTCTATCAATTTAGAATTTAAAAGACCTGTTAAATACTTAATGTTTATTCTATTAGAGCGAATTACATTAAATGACATCATTACATATGCTTCTTTCTCCGTATATGCAAAAGTTGGATATGCACACTTTCTTACACTTAAAATTTTCTCACCTTCTTTGAAGAAATATTCATCCCTTGGCCAATGTAAATGAATAGAATTAAGTGTGCCCTTTCGATTTTCCCTTCTGTCGTCCATTATTTCTTTATATTTTTCCAGATGGGATATTAAAGTTGGCGCATCATCTTTGAAATTCTTTTTTGTGATGTATATTATTTCTTTATCGTAATGGTCTACCAAATATTTATCAACTAAATATGGCTCATAAATCGGTTTGATATAATTAAGTTCACTTGAATTTAAATCATTGAAATAATTTCTATCGACAATAAATACTCCTTCTCCAACTTGAATATTTTCCTTTTCTACTCTTGACTTTGGCAGTTTTGATATATTTCTAATATTTATAACATCTGGATTTGGTACTATTCCTTGAGCAACCTCATGTTTTCCATCCAATTTAAAATTTCCTTTGGTAAATATTTTATCAAGTAAAACATCATTGATATTACTACTAAATGTAAAACTCTTGTCTCTGTATTTATGATTTTCAATTTTGGGTTCAAGAAATTCATTAGTTTGATTTTGTATGTTATGAATTAAATTTAATGCATTATCTAAAGTAGGTTTTTCATAAAGCATTTTCTTAAAAGAGAAATTGTATTTATCTGTTTTCTCTTTTTTGAAAAGCATTATCATCGTTTGAATACTTGCAGTATCAAACACCATAAAGCTGCCAAAATCAATTAATTCTTCTATTTTGATGTTTTCTAGTAAAAAGTTTCTGAATTTACTTGCTCCAGCGTTAGTTGTCCAATTGTTAGGTGCAATAAAATTCAAATATCCATTTTCCTTTAAAAGTTTAATCCCATCTGAACCAAATATATACCAAATATCCATTTTCCCTTGATATATTTCATTGTTTCTTAATCCATCAAAAAGTTCTTTTCCTTCATATTCCTTTATATACGGCGGATTCCCAATCACCACATCAAAGCCCACAAAATCGCCATCATGGTTTAGCACCTCGGGAAACTCGAAGCGCCACTCGAAGGCATTCTCATAAATTTTGTTTGATTTTATCTCCTCTATCTCGGTTTGTAGCTTGCTGGTTTGCTGGGTAAGCGTTTCTACCTTTTTGTTCCAGGCGGCTTTCTCCTTTTTGCCTAGCTCAAAAAGGGTTTGCTGCTGGGTAAGGCTAAAGAGCTCGCCCGATAGCTTGTGCAGCCGCTTTACCTTGGGGTCGTTTAATGAGATTTCGCTCCTAAAATCCGATTTAATATCGGCAATTAGGCGTTCCATCTCCCTTTTATGCTCTTTATTTTCAGCGTTTCGGTAGGTGTCAACGGCAATGCGGTAGCTGTCAATGGTCCACTTGCTCTTTTTGAGGGCTTGCTTTAAATCAGCGTCTAAGCTAAAACGGCTCACCAGCGAGTTTCCGCATTTTATGTTAATGTCGATATTGGGAAGCGTTTCAAGCTCCGTGGCATTTTTGTAGTACGCATTTTTCAGTAGCTCAATCCACAGCCGTAAGCGGCATATTTTAACGGAGTTGGCGTTAATATCAACCCCAAATAGGCAGCTCTCAATAATGGTCTGCTTCTCGTGAAAAAGGGTTTCCTGTACGCGCTGGCTCTCGGGGCTGGTTGGGTTGTAGGCAAACAGCTCGCCATCCTCGTCGGTAACAATTAGCTCGTCGTTCACCACCTCCACCTGGTACTCTTTTAGTCGCCGCCCGTGGCGGTCGTTGAGAATTTTTAGGTCGTTTTTTACGGCAATAATCTCGTTGAGCGCCGAGACCAGAAAGTGCCCCGAGCCCACGGCGGGGTCGCAAACCTTAATGCTGTTTACTATGGCATTGGCCTCGTTTCGGTCGTCAATCTTATTGTACAGCTCATCAAAATTGGTACAGCTCCAGCCCTTGGTTTCGTTAAACTTTTGCAGCACGGCCTTACGAATGGTTTCGTGGCACATGTACATGGTAATAAAGCCGGGGGTAAAAAACGAGCCGTCCTTGTAGCCGTTTATCTTCTCGAAAATTAGCCCAAGCACCGAGGCGTTGATAAGCGTTTTGTTCTCTTCCTGAATTTTTTCGGAGCCCTCGCTGCTAAAATCGTAGGCACCTAAAAACTCGAACAGGTACTCCAGCGTTGATAGGTTCCCGGTTCGCCTCCTACCGTGCTCATCTTTTAGTACGGTTGACGAGATAATGGGGATTGTTTTATCGTCTCTAAGGTTGCTAATGAGTAGCGTTTTATGCTCAATGTCGGTGGGCTCAAAAAGCGACGAGTTGAGGTACGGAATTTTCTCGAAGGCTTCCTTTACATCGGGGTTTCGCTCATCAAATTTTCTGGCCAGCACCTGAAAAAAAAGGCCGTTGAGGTCGTCGTAGCTCTTAATTTTGTTGATGTTAAGGAACGCGTACGACTCATCGTCCTTATGGTAGGTAAAGAGCTGGGCCTCGAGCAGCTTGAGAAACAGAATACGGTTCATCCAGGTAATGGAGAGCTCCAGGGCAACATTAAAAAGCCTTTCCTGGTGCGTATCGCCAAACTGTCGTGGGTTTTCTAAACGGCCAATCTTGTCCAAGCTATCCAGCTGAATTATGGTATCCTCCAGAATGCTTCCCGTATTGCGCTGGTCCTCCTTATTGCGGCCAATCAGCTTTTTGCCGCCCTCCTTGGTTTCGGTTAAACCAATTATGTGCAGCATCTCGCTGTAAAAACGTTTATCCAGAGTATTGCTATCGTTTACAAATGGGAGTTTTAAAAGATGCTCGGGCGATAGCAGCTTAAAGAGCGCTATCAGCTTATTATCATCATCCTTATCATCGTTGCGCAGCGGTTTTTGATAGTCCTGTAGATTGAAGTGCGTAAAATCTATCTCGGTTTTTATTTGGGCAATAAAGGGTTCAGCAATCTCATTATAAAAGAAGTCGGTTTTAATGCCAGCCAGTCGGCCGCCCTCAAAATCGTTAAATTGCTTTACAAGGCTTTTGTTTTGTGCAAAAAGTCGGTCGAAGGTATTGGCATCGAAAATAAACCACTCGTTAATATTGGTAATCACCAAGTGCTTAACCTCAAGGTTTTTGTGCGTTATGCGCTCGCGCAGGTAGTAGAGCACCAGCTCGTGAAAGGCTTTTGCATTTAGCTTTTCGGTTGTAACCATCTCGGCCCTGTTGGTTGGCTTTTTTGCCTCAACAATTACGCCCACCGTGCTACTTGCCTTATCGCCATTGTGGATTACCAGGTCGTTTCGCCCTTTGGTATTCACAAAATGGTTAGGGTCGTAGTAGGTTTTTTTGAGAAAATCGATAACCAGATTTTTATGAAACTCTTCCGATTCCGTGTCGTTGGTCCTGTCGAGCAGCTGGATAAGGTGAGCCTTGAAATTTTCAATTTCAGTTCTGTTGGGTTTTACTTTTAAAAAGGCTTTGTTTAGTGCCTTTCGTGGTTTCAATCGGTTTATGTTCATTTACCTAGTATTTTGAGATAAGGCAGGCGTACAACTTTTTTATGGGTATGAATTTATATGTTGATTTTTGCTGATTCATCCGTAAATATACAAATTTTTGGTGGTTACTATTGGGTTATTGCAATGACGCAAACCTTTCCTCGTCATTGCGATTCGCCAGCCGGCGGAGAAGCAATCTGCCTGGTCGCTCATTATCAACCCAACAATTTACACCTGTGGAACAGATTGCTTCGTCACTTCGTTCCCTGCCTACCGGCAGGCAGGCTCGCAATGACGGAAAGGGGAGAGTGCAATGACGGGAAAAACGGAAAGATTGCTCCGTGCCTTACCAAACAAAAAGCGCACGGATTATAAATCCGCACGAGCTGGGGACTTGTAGTCGGTGTCTTACTAAACAAGAACAATTCAATCAATGCTCATACTGTTTTGGGTATCAGTATTGTGTTTGTTTTATTTGTGTAATGGTAACGAAAAGTAGAAAGTTGACCCCTTTTCCACCATACTCTCGGCCCAAATTTTACCGTTGTTTTGTTTAATAAATTCTTTGCAAAGAATTAAGCCCAATCCAGTTCCTTTTTCTTGAAGTGTTCCAAGGGTCGAACTCACTTTATCAATTTTGAATAGCCTATCAACCTGCTCTTTTGGAATTCCTATTCCATTGTCAATTACCGAAATGGTTAGCTCATTCTGCTTGACCGCTGATGTAACAATAACTTTTCCATAGGGGTGTGTAAATTTTATAGCGTTAGATATTAAATTTCTTAGCACGATGCTAACCATGGTTTTATCGGCAAAAACTTGAATGTCAGGGGAGAGTGTCTTGTAATATTGATAGCCTTTTGCTCAGCATTAACTGTCATTAAGAGTATTGCTTCATTAACAATTGTATTTATCTCGAAATATTCTGGCTTGAATTTCATCCGGCCGGTTTGTAATTGCGACCACTCCATAAGGTTCATTAACAAATCCAAGGCTTTGTTTGACGATTGGTTGATAATTTGTGCGTATTCATCAATTCCTTCAATATCCTTATTCTTTATCTGCCCTAAAAGAAGGTCGCTAAAACCGATAATAGCAGTAAATGGGCTTTTTAGGTCGTGGGCAATAATCGAAAAAATTTTGTCTTTAGTAGCATTAAGCTTTTGAAGTTCTTTGTTTTGCTTTTTAATAATTAATTCTCTCTCACTTCTTTCCGAAAGGTCCTCGATAATTCCCCAAACCACTTTTCTTCCATCCGTATCAACAAAAAGAAAACCACTTATAGAAAGGGGGTAACGTGAGCCGTCTTTGCGAATGTATTCCTTAAAGTTGGGTCCAAAACGTCCCGTTTCATTCAATGTTTGAAATTGTATGTCTTCTTGTTCTTCATATTCCTGAGGGGTAATGTCCCAGAAACTTAAGTTCAGAAATTCTTCCTTAGTATATCCTGTTGATTGTAAAATGGAATTATTGACCTCAAGAAAATCCCCTGTTTCATGAATTATCAATGCCATGCCCACAGGAGATTGCTCAAAGAGCATTCGAAATTTATCTTGAGCAAGCCTTCGTTCGGTGATATTCTGTTCAAAGGTTAATTTTAGTAGATTATTCTCCTGCTCTAATCTCTTCAGCTCTTGTATTAGTTCTTCCTTTGTTTTGTCTTGGTCATTCATTACGATGCTCCTTTTAACAAAGAATATTTATTTGTAGAAAACGATTTTTAAGGGTTAGCAAAACTTTTCTAAAGTATAAATTTAAAGTGATAGTTTCACTGATTCATCCGTAAATATACAAATTTTTGATAGTAACCATTGGGTCATTGCGATGACGAGAAAGAACAGTGCTGGCGCGGATTTGTAGCCCGTGCCCTACCAAATAAAATGAGAGTTGATTATAAATCCGCGCGAGCTGGAGATTTAGTCCGTAATAAAAGATTGAAAGATTCGGAATTGTGCCTTCGAGAGCCTCAGGCACCAGTACGTAAGGGCGGAAAGGGGAAAGTGCAATGACGGGAAAAAAGGGAGAGTGCAATGACAAAACAAAAAATCTTCCCCGAAATTCATCGGAGAAGATTTTAAAATTATGCTGCCGTTAATAGCTTATACCAACTCAATGATTATGTGCCGCGTGTCCTCCACCTTGCTCAATAATACCATGAATAGTTTCTAGGGTATGAGTGTAATCAACATAGGCTTCTACATATTCACGGCCTTTGGCGGGCGAATCATTTTTAACCTTGTCAAGTGCAGCTACTTTGTCATATTTTTCCCTTATCGCTTTGCTAATATGGTTATTCAACTTTCTCAGTAGGCTGTCAATATCCTTATTTGCTAATGCTTGGTCGCTTAGCTGAACAATTTTCTCGGTGGTTCCGGCAGGTTTCAATCCTGTGTAGGGTGCACCTTCAGTTTCGCGGTGGAGACGTACAAGGGTTTCAAGAAAATATTTTTCGACAATTGCATAAACCTCTTTATCACCCGATTTTAAAGCATAAGTTTTATTGAACAAGGGAATAATTTCTTTTTCCTGTTCTGCGTTAATCCATTTCAGAACTAGATTCACATTGTTCGTTTCCAGTGCTTTTATGGCATCTTTAATTGTAGGTCCGTCGTAGGAATCGCAATGTGCAGACGCCGAAAGTGAACCGAATATCATAAATAATGATAGGAATACCATCGAGAGGATGGTTCGGAAACTTGACTTACTAGTTTTTTTACTCTTTGGTACTGCTATTCCCAAATTCATTTCTGTTGTTTTCATATTAAAATTAATTAAATGGTTACTACTAAATTATCTTGGAACAAAAGTACACAGGAGAATATCCTTGTGCGACCTTCTTCATAAAGTAGTACCCATTTTGTAACGGAGATAAGTCCTGTTTTATAAAATTGGACTTTAAGGGAGATTACCCAAAGAGTGGGATATTAGCAGTTTACAGTTGATTTTTATATTCGCTGGGGGTCATGCCTACCATTTTTTTAAACACCCTATTAAATGCCGATTTTGTATTGAATCCACTGTCAAATGCTATCCCTAACAGCGATAAATTATCGTATTTAGGTTCGCCTATTTTAGCTTTCACTTCCTCAACCCTGTATTGATTAATAAAATCAAAAAAATTAAGCTCAAACCTTTCATTAATAACCCGCGAAAGAATATGTGAAGGTATCTGAAGATTAGCTGCCAGCTGAGCAAGCGTTAAATTAGCATCTAAATATGGTCTTTGTGTTCTCATAAAATGCTTTATCTTGTTTACATATTGCTCTGCATCAGTCTCTTTAAGTAGCATACCAGCATACTTCGTCTTTGGTTCTGTTATATATTCTATATTCTGGTCTGCATAATGAATGAATATTTCCTTTTGCTTTAGGCCAAAATAGCCGATTAAAATAATGAACCCTGATAATGAAAGGAATAGTCCATGGGTACAAAAAATCCATGAAAACAAAGAAAAAACATGATGCAGAGTGGCAAAAACCATTAATACTGTCCAAATAGCCCCAAAAGAATATACCAGCTTGCGAAGCCAGACGAGGTTTATATCCTCAGACGTAGAAAAGTTATTGAAGATGTTGATATCTAACTTTCTGAAAAGCTTGATGGATAGAATAAAGTAAACAGGACCAGACAAAGCTGTAAGGATTAAAAATAAAGCAAAAAGTAAAGGGGTTGCGTGCTCACTTTCAACATGGTCTAGCCTTATATTTCCTGATATTTCTGGCACCAAGTAACCCACAAGCAGGTATACATTGAAAAGTATAAAAGGGATGAAATGGAATAAGTTTTTCCCGAAAACTTGAAATTTTTCATCAACTAACGAATAAATATATAAGTACAGGAATGGGCCATGCAGCATTAGTAGCGAAATAAAACTTGCTGAAAGGAGATGGAAATCAGTAAACAGCGTATCCGAGGTTAGGGCATATATGCCTGTATATAAGCCCAAATATATTAACCAGCATATCAATATTTTATCATGCAGAGCCTTTTTCTTCTGCAGAACCAAAACTGCAAAAAACAAGGCATTGAAGGCGGCTATCAAAAAAATATATTTCATGGTTTATTTCAGTCAGTAAAATTTAACTATACTTATGATTTGCAGGATGTTACTTTACATTTAGCCTAAATTTAATATGGGTATGGATTGATTTTATTACCTTGTTAATTTAGTTGTAAACATACAAGTTTTTGATAGTAATTATTGGGTAATCCGTTATGCAAAAACTCTATATTAATAGGCCAACTGCACAATACACTATGTAATATTAAAACTTTCCATTTCCACTCTCTCCTTAATTTCGTAAGCATTAAACCCAAACTTTGCCCATGTTTTTTTGCCAATTTCGTTTTTAGCAAGTACCGATAATTCGATGTACTCTATGCCCTTGCTTTCAAACCACTTTTTAAGTTCTATCAAGAACTTTTTGGCTACACCGAGTTTCCGAAATTCTCCTTTTACAAATACATCGTTTATATATCCATTTTTAGTAATCTTAAATATTGGCGACCTTGCTTGAATCTCTCCTGCAGCATAGCCAACTAATTTCCCATTATTTTCTGCAACCAGAAGAAGCCTATCCTCTGAACTTAGGCATCTCTCTAAAAAATTTCGATATACTTTATCTACGGTTCCTATAGGAGTAAAGTATGGGTCGAGCTCAGAATGTTGTTTTAACAAAATGAGTCCATACTTCGTAACTTGTTCTATGTCGTGTAAATTTGCTTTTCTTATTTTCATGTTGATTCTAATTTATTTTACAAATTTATTTTTATTCGGGTTAATCTTGTAGTGTTTTTGAATTTTAGACAGAATTTTCGGCATTGACTAAAACTTCTCCAAAGTTTTGAAAAGACTGGATAGTTCCGTTGATTCACCTGTAAATATAGGCTTATTTGAAGGAATTGCAGTTGGCGAGATTTTAACTACGCTGAGTTCTCTGTTACCTGTCTGCCAGCAGGCAATGGCGGACAGGGGAGAGTACAATGACGGGAAGGGAAGGTTGCAATGACGCCTCGTCATTGCGAGGAGGAACGACGAAGCAATCTGTTTAGGGAAAAGTTCGTAATGAAAGATTGCTTCGCAAAGAACGCTCGCAATGACGGAAAAATCAGATTGCTCCATGCCTTACTATACAAGAAACGCATGGATTATAAATCCGTGCGAATTGAAGTTTAGGAACGGTTAGTATGAGCTAGTATTTTCTTAACCTGTCGAGTTCTCTTTTGCTATCTTTGGCTTTAAGGTCTTCTCTTTTATCGTGCGTTTTTTTACCTCTGGCTAAACCGATATCAACCTTGGCCATGCCTTTTGGGTTAATGAAGAGCTTTAGCGCAATTATAGTAAGGCCTTTCTCCTTAGTGCTTCTAAAGAGTTTGCGCAGTTCGTTTTTGTTAAGCAGCAACTTGCGCTCGCGCTTGGGCTCATGGTTATTGTATGTGCCCTGCGAGTATTCTGCAATATGCATACCTGTTAGCCAAAGTTCACCCTTAATAAACTTGCAATACGCATCAACCATGCTGGCTTTACCTAGCCGTATCGATTTAATCTCAGTTCCAGTAAGCACTATTCCAGCCATAAATGTTTCCAGTATTTCGTACTGAAAGTATGCCTTCTTGTTCTTTATTACAATCTTGTTCGGAACTGCCATGCCTGTGTGCTAGTTGTGTTGGGTTTTTAAAATCAAATGTTAATATACCAAAAAAAGGTTACGATGTAAATGAGGAGCAAAATTAGCAAAAATCCTATAATTTTCTTACTAGCAACTGTAACTGTTTTCTTAAACTTCCTATATTTTTTAAAAAAACAGAAGGTATTTTAGCACATTTGAAGTCATAACGTGTTAATACTTGTTATAAAAGTTGTAAGGTTTACAAAATTTGTATTTTTATGGGCTTAACAGATTATGGTTTCCTTGTTTATTAATTACTTTTTTTATGAACACATTTAATCCTAATCCTCAGGGATATAACCTGATTACCATTTTGGGACCTACGGCTGGTGGTAAAACTTCGGTAGCAGCAAATTTGGCTAGCCACATTGGTGCCGAAATAATTAGTGGCGATTCCCGTCAGGTTTACCGCAAAATGGACCTGGGAACTGGCAAGGATATCGACGATTACACTGTAAATGGTAAACTAGTACCCTACCACCTAATCGACCTTTTTGAGCCAGGCTACAAGTTCAATGTTTATGCGTACCAAACGCAGTTTGTTAAGGTATTTAACGAGTTGTTGAGCCGTAACGTATTGCCTGTTCTTTGTGGTGGTTCGGGCTTATATATTGAGGCAGCAATACGGGGATATAGGCTAATTGAGGTTCCGGAAAACAGGCGATTGAGGGATGACCTTGCATCGAAAAGTCACGGTGAACTTGAGCAGATGCTTGCATCTATGAAAAAAATGCACAACCACTCTGATACGGATACGCGTAAGCGTTTACTGAGGGCTATTGAGATTGAGGCTTACTATGCAGATGTTGACCCTGCAAACTTTGAGTATCCAGCCATAAAGAATATCATCTTTGGCGTTAGGTTTCCTCGTCTTCAGCAGCGAGAACGAATTACCCAACGTCTCCGGCAACGTTTTTCTGAGGGTATGATTGATGAGGTTAAAAATATTTTAGCTGGCGGTGTTGATGCTGAAAGTTTGATTTACTACGGGCTTGAGTATAAGTGGATAACTAAGCATGTGCTTGGCGAAATATCGTATGATGCTATGTTTGAGGGGTTGAACACGGCAATCCATCAGTTTGCCAAAAGGCAAATGACCTGGTTCCGTAGAATGGAGCGGAACGGGCTTACAGTAAACTGGATTGATGGCAACTTGCCAATGGATAGCAAGTTGAACTATATCTTAGATAGATTAAAGGCATAGATGCCTGTGTTGGTTTTAAACTATTCTTTTTGAAAAGAGTCAAAACTCTGAGACAGAAATATTTTAGGTGTAATTTAGCGTTTTATGCTAAAATTCATTATTTTTGATATATCCTAAATTAATCAAAATAAATTGCACTTGGACAAGCATTGGCTCATAGAGAAGTTGAGGCATACCACCAGAAAAACGGAGGCTATTCAACTTGCCCAATCGTTTACAGAATTGGGTGTAAAACCCGATGAGCTTATGGCGTTAAGTTTACATCCAGTTGAGTCGGTTCGTTTCCATTCTGCATGGGTTTTGGAGAATATTTTGCTGCTCAATCTTGAGGAACTTGACTATTACCTGCTCGATTTAGTGTACTATTTACCAAAGGTTAAGAGCGATAGCGTAAAAAGGCATTTTGCCAAGCTGATAGCGGTAGGTGTAAATAGAATAGTAAAAAAGAAAACTTCAAAAATTTTCGAGAAGGTTTTCTGGAGCGAAAATCTGGAGTCGCTAGAGGAAACGTGCTTCAGGTGGGTTGTTGATGAGGAAACGAAAAGTGACGTGAAAGTTCATTGCCTCGAAATACTATACCTTTTATCAACAAGAGAGAAGTGGATTGCTGAAGAGCTACCCCATATTATTGAAAACCAAATTTCGTTTGGTTCTCCATTAATACGGGCTCGGGGTAAAGAGATTCTCAGAAAACTCTCCATGAATAACAACAACTGATTAAACTGGCGGCCAGGCTAAACGTTACGCTAGTTTCAATCCCTCTTTAAGGATTACACCAATCCGTTTTTGCCCATCTATTATTATCTGTAAGCTATTCTTTAGGCAAACATGCCTAAGCATTTCTGTTTCGTAGCAAGCTTCTAGTTTCGAGAGGTATTCGTAATCAATAAACCCCTCGTCCATGTATTCGTTAACCGTCATGTAACCAACCCTAAACGATGTGAGGTTTTGAAAGAAGTGTGTGCCTTGGCTTGGGTCAATCTTATAGTTGTCCTGGCCAGCCTCAACAATAATTTTAGCTGATGAAATTTGGGGCCATTTTACTGGTACACCCAACCAGCTATCGCTTGAGCCCCATCGACCTGGACCTATGAGGATATAGTTTCTGTCATTATTGGCCAAGGTTTGGTTTAGCTGTTCCAGCTCCGAGGCAATTTGATGTGTTTTAGATGGCGAGAATCTATCAGACTTAACATATACTATATCGAAAACGCTGTTTATAATACCGTTTCCTAAAGCCGAGGGTGAGTACAGAACCATATCGCTTTTTTTTAGCGAATCAAAATCAGCATTTATAATGTCGCGATTCTGTGCTATTGGCCTTATTTGTAGCATGCTAAATATCTTTGGCTTATCCGCGGGGGTATTTAGGTTCACTGCAAATTCAATCTCAACGGGGTTGTTCATCTCCAATTGTCCAATTTTCAGAATGTTCTGTAAAATTTCGGGCAATGGAAACAGTTTGTGTTTTAAAATTGGTGCAAAGGAAACTATTGGGACGCCCTTACCCGTGTACCCATCGGATATTCTCTGATTTTCAAAATCGTAGGTTGAGCCGCATGCCTCAAGTGTTCCGTCAGCAATTGCATTTTTTATGCCAAGCTCTAAAATGTTTACACCATCGTTGGTTGAGGGTTTAAAACTTGAAGGGTTTAGGTCGAGCGCGTAAAAAGTTTTTTGTGTTTCTTTAATAGCCATTTCGGGGGTAGAGAGCTGTAGAAGTTTTTTTGGGTATTTTGGTGAGAATCTAACTGATGGCTTACCCTCAACCACATGCTTTCCAAGTCCAAGGGCAATGTTGGCAATGCCATCGTCTGTTTTTTCTGGTTCAATGGGGTAAAAATTTAGCGACCGTGCTACACCCGAGAGGTTGGGGTAAAATTTCTCACCATGGGCAGTGCCAGTAACTTCCTGAATAACGATTGCCATTCGTTCTTCACCTATTGCGTTGTGCGTAGCCTTCATATAGGCTTTACTCTCTTTATAGTAAACCGATGCATAAACGCACTTTATGGCTTGGCTCAAGTATTCGAGCATCTGCTTGGTGTCTCCTTTAACGTTTGGTACCATATAGGTGGAGTATATTCCAGCAAATGGCTGATAGTGTGAGTCTTCAAGAAGACTCGATGAGCGAATTGCAAATGGGTTTTGTGCCACAGCAATCAATGCGCACAGGTCATCATTTATCCGAGCGGGTAACGATGCTTTTAAAAAATGTTCAAGAATCTCATCGTTGTCTGCATTTGATAGAGCAATGGGGAACAGA
>CALGIR010000036.1 GCA_937915475.1 uncultured Bacteroidales bacterium | reverse complement strand
ACTCTGCTCGTTTTATTGGTCCTATGATAGGCGGATTTCTTATTGCGCTTGTTGGTGAGGGGTACTGCTTTCTTATTAACGGTATAATCTTTTCTGCAGTAGTTATTTCCTTGCTTGTAATAAACGTTAGCCCAACCAACAAAAACACCGGGCATAAATCGGTAATTTCCGATTTGGTGGAAGGAGCAAAGTACGCATTTTCGTTTAAGCCCATTCGTTTCTTACTAATTCTAGTGGTAACCACAGGGTTCTTTGGTATGCCTTTTCAGGTATTTCTGCCTGTTTTTGCTAGAGATATTCTTGGTGGCGATTCGCAACTATTAGGTTTTTTAACCTGAGCATTGGGAGCAGGAGCACTTACTGGTGCAGTGTACTTGGCATCACGAAAGGGCATGAAACAACTCCCCCGCATGATTTTCTTTGCCGCAATTCTTTTTGCAATGGGCTTAATGTCATTGTCACTTTCAACAAATATCATACTATCGCTTGTACTGCTTTATTTTACAGGCTTTGGAATGATTGTACAGTTCGCATCAACAAACACCTTAATTCAATCCCTTGTTGATGATTCTAAAAGGGGTAGGATAATGGCACTTTATGGTATGTCTTTCCTTGGGGTAACTCCCGTAGGCAGTTTATTGCTTGGTGCAATATCGGGAGCCATAGGGGTGCAGATTACTCTTTTTATTTCAAGTATTGTTTGTCTTGGGGCCGCTGCGCTATTTTCACGCCGAGTAAATATCGTTAAGGCTGCATTGGAGTATTAATATTTAAACCAGGGATTAGTCTAAATTGATAAATAAATGCTCCAGCATTCTAACCAATTCCTTAACCTCAATAGGATTTAATCCTTTTGTGGCGTGTTTAAGTGTGTCTTCTTCAATTTGCTTAAGGTCATCAATAATGCTTTTAGCATATTTCGACATCGATATCAGAAAGGAGCGCTTGTCCGAAGCGCTTGGCGTTCTTACCACTAAATCGTTACGCTCCATTCCGCCAGTTATTCGGGTTATCGATGCTTTATCCTTGTTAGTTCGCTTGGCAAGCTGGCCTAGTGTAATGTTTTCCTCTTCCCAAAGCCATTCCAGCACAATCCAATAATCAGGTGTAACATCGGGATATCCATTCGATGCAAAACTCTGGGCCAACTCAGTTTTATAGCGCGAAGCTATTCGAGTAAGGGTATATACAAACGATTTTGAAGGAGTATTCATTGCTATCTAGTTTATCCAAATTTAAGCATCTTAACTCAGAACAAAGATAAGGTGAAACATCCATGTAATAAAACTCATACGGCTAAGAATATGGATGGTATAGGGTTTTACAACAATCATATATCATATCATGTTTTTTTGCATCAATGAATTGGTGCATAACAACTCTTTTAAATATTCTGTAACTTTGGCCCATGCCCAGTTTGATATTAGCCTTTAATTTAAAACTAGTAACAATCGGGGCTATGCTTTAGTTAATAATGATACATAAGCTATGAATAAAGAATTTATAAGTTTTATCGAAAAAAATCAGCTTATCAAACCCAAGGATGAAATATTGCTTGCGGTTAGCGGAGGTGTAGATTCTATGGTCATGCTAAACCTTTTCTCTTCCTGTGGGTATAAATTTGCAGTGGCTCACTGCAACTTTAGCCTCAGGGGTGCCGATTCGGATTCCGATGAGCAGCTTGTAGTTGATGTTTGCAAAAGAATGGGAGTGAAGCTGTTTACTAAATTATTCCATACTGAGGTTTATGCCCATGAGCACAAAATATCCATTCAGGTTGCAGCACGTGAATTGCGATATGGTTGGTTTAAGGAACTTTGCGATGAGCATGGCTATGCATCGGTAGCCATTGCCCATAATAAAAACGATGTTGCCGAAACAATGCTCATTAACCTAACTCGTGGCACAGGGTTAAAGGGGCTTACTGGAATAAAGCCACTTACGAATGGTGTTATAAGGCCTTTACTATTCGCCTTTCGCAAGCAGATTGAGGAGTACGCCTTTGACAAAGGTGTGGAGTACAGAAACGACAAAACAAACGTAGAGGTTGAGTATGCAAGAAATAGGATTAGGCACAATGTAATCACAGAATTGGAGAAGATAAACTCAGGGGTTGTTGACAATCTGTATGACACATCGCTTTTTTTAAGCGAAACATGGAGCGCAATCGAAGCAATGAATGCAGAGCATAGAGAGCAGATACGTTCGGAAAAGGGAAACGAAGTGTACTACTCGATTAAGAAACTGCTCGAATACCCATTTCACCAGCTATTTCTACTTGAGGAGCTAATGGAATATGGATTTTCGCCTTCGGCAATCCAGGATATTAAGGAGTCGTTGCTGGCCCAATCAGGTAAAACTTTTTATACTGATAATTATCTGCTTATTCGCGATAGGGATTACCTCATCTTAGGCTCAAATATCCAAAAAAGCTATAATGAGGTACTTATCGATAGCCTTAATGATATACCAGAATTGCCTATTCCAATGGAGTTTGAGGTAATTGATGATGTTGCTTCGTTCAAAATACCAAAGGTGGCATCGGCAGGTGTTTTTGATGCGGATAAAGTACAGTTTCCCTTATTATTGCGCCCTTGGCGCAAAGGCGATTGGTTTATCCCCTTCGGTATGGAAGGGCGCAAAAAGGTTAGCGATTTTTTAATTGACCAAAAGATTCCAATTCATCGCAAAAGTTCCGTTTTTGTTTTAGAGTCGGATGGTAATATAGTTTGGGTTGTGAGCCATAGGATTGACAATAGGTACAGGGTAAATTCCGAAAGCGCCAAAGTGCTTCATGTGAAAATACGAGGTTGATATCTCTGCTAATCCTATTTTTTATCTGATAGGATATCGAAAACCACAATTTCTGGTCTGTTTCCAATCCTAATTGGTGGTCCCCAAGTACCAAAGCCAGTGGATACATAAAAGTGCGTATTCTCTATCTGTTTATGGCCACGGCTTACCTCAAATATGGCTTTAGTGATAAAGTTTAAGGGAAACATCTGCCCGTGGTGCGTATGACCAGATATTTGTAGGTCAATCCCATTTTCAATAGCCTCATTTAGGTTATAGGGTTGATGGTCGAGCAGAATTGTAAAGCGCGATTTATCTATTCCCAAAACTAAAGCGTCTAAGGATTTTCTGGTCACACCGCCCATTATTTTCGATTGCCTATCATCGCGCCCAATTACGTTAATATTTCCGCTTGTTGCCATTGCGCTATCGCGCAAAACTTTAACGCTGTGTTCCTCCAAATACTTTATGGCAGGCTCAACTCCGCCAATGTACTCATGGTTACCAGTAACGGCATATACGCCCAGCGGAGCACTAAGTTTGCTAAGCAGTTTGCCCATATCGTTTTGAATAACAGGTCCCAAATCCTCATCAAAAACATCACCTGCAAGCAGAATTATATCGGGATTTTGCTCGTTCATCATCCTTACAAATCGTTCTAACCTTCCGTTGCTAATCACCGCACCCAGATGAATATCGGAAGCAGCAGCAATTTTTAGCGAAGCATTTTTGCCCAATGATTTTGGGGTGTTAATGGTTATCCTGTTAACCCTTGGGTATAGCGCATTTAAGTATCCGCCCAACAGTATAAGAATCGTTACCGAGTAGATAGCAATAGTTAGTCTTTTTACAAGTTCAGGATTTGATTTTGCTGAAATCAGCGAACCATGCCCAAAAACGCTAAATCCCAAATGAACTATATTGAGCAGAATAAAGAATAGGGTGAGGTAAAGCATTGCACCCAACCAAAACGATCCAATTTTTATGAGCACATCGGGTAGTAACGAAGGGTAAACCCTTTCGAATATCCGCCCAAGCGGATAGGAAAGGGCAACAACAAAAAAGAGCACCTTAAGGATAATTCCCACCGATGTACCCGTACTAAAAACAATGCTTGTATGCTTAAAAATATAGAAGTTAACGCCAAGGTAAACAATGAGCACAATGAAGAAGAAATATATCATAGCTGTTGTATTTTTCATTCTAATTCTATCCAGTAAGATTCGAGTATTTATTTTTGAAATTTAGTTACCTCTAACTAACATTTTGTTGCACCTTTTGTTCTTTTAGGGAAACAGAAATAAGCAAGGACAAAAATACGCCTTTCCGTTCAGCTTTATCAAGTTTTCCTCCCGTTATTCTATATTTTCCGTCATTACCTGCCTGTCGACAGACAGGGCAGACCAGGAGCGCTTTTTGCGACAAAGCAAACTTTTATTACAAATTAAATCTGCCCAACAGCCGTAAATTATTGAGATGGTGAAATGGCGTACTAATAATCATTTACTACGTTCGTAAAATCGCTTATCTGTTTTCAAATTTCCAACATTCAATTACAGATTTGCATAGAGTTATTGTGTAAAAGTTTATAACTGCTTGGTTCTCTTAGTACTTTTAAAACGTATTACAATAAAAAGGCTGACGCAAGAAATTTCCTACGCCAGCCAAAAGTAAAATTAAACTATAAAACTCATAGGTTTAAATTATAATTCAAGTCTAATTCCCAAAAATAAACGGATTGGATCCTGTGGCGATCCTACAAAAAGTTCACCCGCTCCTAGGGTTGGGTTATAGTATTTTGCATTAGTAAGGTTTACAACTTTAATCAGAATTGAACCCTTAAATTTATCGTTATTAATTACCCTGTACGATGCAGCAAGGTTAACCAAAGTAAATCCGTCAACTTGAAGTGGGTCGCCGTTTTCATCAAAAAGTACGTGTAGTGATTCTGACCTATTTATTACTCGAGCCGAAAGGTTAAGATTATTTACTTTCCACGCAAGTTCTGCTTTAATTGTATTTTTTGCCGAGAAAGGAATTGGCTTCCCGTCAATATCGCCATCGGAGTATATATATGAGAGATTTGTATTAACAACCGATTTGCCCAAATTTATTTTGTAATCGCCTCTTGCAGTAAAACCGTATGTATTGGAACTTCCTTTATTTATAGGCCTTTCTACGTAATCGATTGGAACATTATGGAATGTTTCACCAAAAAAACCTTCAATAATAATAAGGTTATCGATCTTATTATAGTACCCGTTTGCTGAGAAGATTAGGTTTTCGGAAACACTAACTGTTGACCCAAGCTCAAACGAGTTAAGTTTTTCTGATTCTAAATTAGGATTAGACAAATGCCAGAAGGGACCTACTAATCCGGTTACACCACCAACGTCGGTAGTTGGTAAAAATGCTCCGTAATGCTGGTAAGCCGTATAAGGTGATGGAGCAAGATATGCTTGACCGTAAAGGAGTTTAAAGTTAAGATTCTTAGTTGGCATGTAAGTAAGTCCTGCTCTTGGGTTTATAGTCAAACCATACCTAGTGTTATAATCAATTCTGCCTCCAATAGTTAGGCCTATTTTCTCATTAAATAAGCTTTGAAACTGAAGAAAACTACCGTAATTCTGGTAGTTAAGGTAATAGAAATCCTGTTTAATGGTTAAATCGTTACCAAACTGATCGTAGATATTAGTTCCCAAATAGTGAATATTCTGCAAGTTTGCAGCACTATTAACATCAAATTTAAATGGGAGGTCACCGGAATTGGGAAGCGAGTTTATATACTCGAATGATAAACCGCCAATTACCGAAATGTTATCCTTTATATTCCATGTTAGCTGCTCTTCGAATTTTGTGTTGCTTTCTTTTGCATACTTATAGCCATCCATGTATGATGTAAAGGTATTTTAAAACTTCGATTCGGGTTTAAGTTCATGTATTCCGTGCGATAGTGTAGTTTCAACCCCAAATTTTTTATTTTCAGTTACGTAATCGTTCTTTATGTAAAATGATGTAATTCCAATATTGTAGGTAGCATCCTTATCGAAAATATTGTACTCTGGTCTTCCTCCTGCCGATGAGTTGTGCGATTCAAAGTTTTTCATTACACCCATTTCAAAGCCCTTATAGTTAAATCGAGCATGAAGAAAATATGCATTGGTTGGCGTTTCAAAATCAACCAAAGGGGCGCTTACAATAATGCTATCTGAACCAGTTTGAGGAGCTAGAAGAACTTGTCCTCCATTTTGTTGGTATTGGTTGTTAAACCAAGCATACTCATCTGGATATTCCTTTGGAAAGTTTGGTTCCTCGGAGTGGTAGTACTTTCCTGTTAAGCTATACTTAATATCGCCCGTCTTTCCTCCAAGACTTATATTGTTCTCAGTAGTGTTATACGAGCCATAGCTTGTACTAACCTCAATTCCGCTGAAATCTTCGCCACCTTCTCTGGTTATAATATTAACTATTCCCGAGAATGCATCGGCTCCATAAAGTGCTGAGGCTGGGCCTAATATTACCTCTACCCTTTTTGCATTTGCAATTGAGTAGTTATTCGCAATTACATGTGGTGTACCAACCACGGAACTAACTCTTATACCATCGAGCAAAACAACAAACTTGTCGTTTCCGGAAATTCCCCTGAAAGAAAAATGGTTTGAAGTTTGGGTAACTGCTCTACGTTGAACTTCAATGCCTGGAATATCCTCAAGTGCCTCTTCAAGATTGATGTAACCTCTAGATATTATCTGTTCTGCCGTTATAACAAAAATCGTTGCTGGAGCCTGACTGATATTTTGAGTACTTTTAGATGCGGTGGTGATTTGCACATTCAGCAACTCTTCAAGCGACATGTCAATGTAATTTTCTGAGTCCTCTTGTGCTTGTATATACGACAAAGGGGCAAATACTGCTGCAAGTACAACAAATAGAGTAAAAATCTTTTTCATAGGGTTAAGTTTTAGTGGGTTTGAGAAATTAAAAAAAAACATATTGCTTCATCGTTATTTTATAAGGGTGATATATGTCATCAAATATACTCTCTCTCAACTATTAAAAAAAATCTTCAGACTGAAAAGAACTTATAAAGGCTTGAAAGATTACCTAACAATTTACTATCAGTATTGTCCAGAAAGGTTAGATGTTTTCAATTAGAAAGCACTCCTTGCGCTATTATTGATTGTGTGTACTTTATTTATTTCACCTTTTTTATCAACCAATCAGGTTTTTAGTTAAAAGTTGATTTTAAAATACTGGCAAGATTATCGTTTCTTAAATTATGTTGGTCAACCCTTGTAAGTTAAAAGCACCAAATGGAAGTCTTTAAGAACCTTTTTTACGATTCCCTTTATTTTTTAGAAAAGCATTATTCCTAAACTTATATATTGAAGATGTAATCGTATTAAAAACAATGCTTGTAAGCTTAAAAGATATTGAAGTTAACGCCAAGGTAAACAGGAGGAGAGATGTATCATAGTTATTGTATTTTTCATTCTAATTTTATCACAATGTCGGGAGATGACTCTTCTCATTATTGCTAAATCGAACTATATTTCATTGCCAATTTTTATAGGTAATCTATTTTTTGTAATTTAACACACAAAATAAAAATGCATTTATTAAAGGTATGGCTTCTAATAATCAGGACAATAAGAGTAATAAGCAATTTACTACGCAAGCTAATGCTGTTAATCTAAACGAGATTATTAGTAATTGTGGGGGGAGCATATACATTGTTCAGAACAATAAGATTGTCTTTCATAATCCACAGTTTCTCCAATTACTTGGTTATAACTCTGATGAGATAGCCAATGTCAGTTTCATCGACATAGTACATTCAAAGGATAAGAAGCTTATCAACCTGCTTTTTAGCAATAACTATAGGGAGATTAGCCAGAAGCGTTCAAGGTCGTACACATTTCGTGCTTTGCACAAAAACGGTGATATGCGCTGGTTAAAATCCAATGTTTCACTAATCACTTGGAATGGCAAAGCTGCACTGCTCGACAACTGTTTCGATATCTCCCAGCAAAAGGAGTTTGAGGAAAAACTGATAGAGGAAGAGCAAAATTTTCGGCTATTGGTGAACGGCTTCGAGGATATGGTATTTATTATCAGCAAACGAGGCATTATAATGCAAGCCAACCGAAGTGTATTTGATCGATTGAACTATCACGAACATCAAATTGTACTCAGAAACTTTGCTAGTTTATTCTCTGCAGATAAGCGCGACGAGGTACGTAGCAGCATTTCCGAGGCTTTTCTTGGCAAACGGATAAATATTGGTACCGAGATAGCCAATGCTGGCAATAATATTATCCCTGTTGAGATTAGGCTATTCAAGGGCAATTGGAGCCAAAAAGAGGTGGTTTTTGCCATTTGTCAGGATATTACAGCCCGTTTAGAAGCAGAGCAGACGATTAAACTCTCTGAGGAGAAGTTCAGCAAAGCCTTTGAAAACAATGCCGTAATGATGACCATTAGCACCTTTCACGACGATCGTTTTATTGATGTTAACGAAACTTTCCTAAGGGTTACTGGATTGGATAAAATACAGGTTATTGGTAAAAAATCCCATGAGTTTAATTTGTTTGCCAACATAAACTTTAGAGAGAAACTTAAAGAGAATGTTCTAAGGCAGGGGGGAGCGCGCGACCTTGAAACAGTAATGGTTACCCCAAATGGGGCTAGGCTTATCGTAAATTTTTCAGTGGAACTTATCGATATTCAAGAGGAACTCTGTCTGTTAACCATTATGACAGATATAACCCAGGAAAAACAGGCCAAGGAACGCATAATGCTGAGTGAGCAGCGGTTTCGTCAACTTGCTCACTTGCTTCCTGAGAAGGTTTTTGAGGCTAATGATAAGGGTTATATTACTTTTGCAAATCAATACTTACAGTCATTTTTCGGCTACAGCAACCAATCTATTCGGGAAGGTCTTCATATCTCAGATCTTTTCTGTAGCACAAGTAAGAAGATAATAACTAAGTACCTTAATGATAGTAAAACAACGTTAGAACTTCCTTCCATAGAACTAGTTGCCAGAAAGGCCGACGGCACCTGTTTTCCTACGCTTACCCATATAACATCTGTGGTAGAGAAGGGTAAATTAAATCGGTATATGGGGGTAATGGTCGACATATCAGCGCGTAAAGAGCAAGAACTCGAATTGATAAGAGCAAAGGAGGCGGCAGAGGAAGCATCAAGAGCAAAAGAGCAGTTCCTTTCTACCATGAGCCATGAGATACGCACACCCATGAATGCCGTTATTGGCATGACAAATATCTTGCTTCAGGATAATGTAATGGACTACCAAATTGATCATTTACGAGCGCTTAAACTCTCCGCCGAGGGGCTTATGGCATTGCTAAACGATATTCTGGACTTCAGCAAGATTGAAGCGGGTAAACTTAAGATTGATAAATCGCCAACAAACCTTAAAGAGCTGGCACAAGCAGTATGGAACGTAAACAAGCATATTGCAAACAAAAAGGGCATTGAGCTGATTCTCGATTTTGACGATGCAATTCCAGAAAACGTTTTGGCCGACAGGGTAAGGCTAAACCAAGTACTTGCGAACCTTATCTCAAACTCCATTAAATTTACCGAGAAAGGAAAAATTACCATTACATTTAAACTTGCCAAGGAAACTGCTAAAACCGCTTCCGTATTTTTCTCCGTTACCGATACAGGTATTGGTATTCCCATTGAGAAGCAAAAACTAATTTTTGATGAGTTTACACAGGCAAATCATCAAACAACCAGAGAACACGGTGGTACGGGGTTAGGTTTAGCCATTTCGCAAAAACTAATCACGTTACTAAAAGGTACAATTGGACTAAAGAGCCTACTGGGCAAAGGATCCGAGTTCTTCTTTACGCTTACATTTACAAAATCTAAAGTTAAGCGTAAATTGCCCAAAATAGGGCAAACGGAAGCATTAACAATTGGGTTAAATAATGGTAAGCCATATAGAATACTTGTTGTTGAGGACAATGAGATTAACTCCTTTATTGTTATTAAGTTTCTTAAGGGTTGGGGAATCGATACTACCCTAGCGGAAAATGGTCAGATTGCCCTTGATATTTTGCACAACGATGATTTTGACCTAATCCTAATGGATCTCGAGATGCCCGTAATGAGTGGATATGATGCAACCAAAGCCATTCGTAACCTAAAGGATAACGCTAAAAATTCCATCCCAATTATTGCCCTTACCGCATCGGCTTTGCTCGATGTTCAGCATAAAATTTTTAGCCTTGGAATGAATAGTTTTATTCTTAAACCATTCAATCCATCGGAGCTTAAGAATAAAATTGCAGAACTGCTCATGGGTTGATGAACTATTTATTATCCCAATCCGTTACTATACAAAACCACATTTTTGTAGAATATGATTAAAGCAGTTGTTTTTACTATACTAGTTACCTTAAACAGTTTTGATTCAAAGGGGAGCGACACAATTCCTGAGATGAACAGAACTATTGTTGAATATGTTAACAGCGTTATGGATACACAGGTGGACAGGGGTGAGTGTTGGGATTTGGCCCATCAGGCACTAAACAGGGTTGATGCATCATGGGATGGCGTTTACAAATATGGTAGCGTTGTAAACTATAAAAAAGATCCTGTTTACCCTGGAGATATTATTCATTTTAAGAATGTTACCATAAAGCAAACCGAGGGTTTTACAACTACCACTCAAACCATGGAGCAGCATACGGCAATAGTATTAAAAGTTTATGCTGTTGGGGTTTACGAGTTGGCTCACCAGAACACTAACTTCTCTGGTCGAAAGGTTGGAACCAGTCCAATTGATCTGAATGGGCTAGTAAAGGGTAAGATAACTGTTTATCGACCAACAAAATAGTTTGATTCATTATGTGCACAAAAAGAATTGTTTTCCTACTTCTCCTACTCTCATCATCCAACTTATTTGCCCAACCCATTGAGATTTCCATTAAGGTACTTCAAGCTTTTTCTGATCAGGCAAAACTTTATAGATATACCGGTACAAGTACTCAACTTATTGATTCAGCATGGCAAGAAGTGCCTGGAACCTACAGGTTTTTTCTTGATTCAACTTATGTTAAAGGTTTATATAAGATTAATGTTGGCAAAAGCATTTCGTTTGATATTGTTGTGAATAATGAACCTTTGATAGATGTTAGCACGGTAGTTTACGCTCCCGACGATAGCCTTAAAAGTGAATGCTCTTTCGAGAATAAGGTTTACTGGCAATTCGAAAAGCATAAGAAAAGGCATAAGCAACATCTGTGGCTGCTGAATTCTTTAATTGGATTTTATAGCGATTCTGCAAGCCTTAAAACCACCATTCAGAGGGAGATTGAGCTGCAAGAATTATCACAGCATAACTTTGCCGAGGAACTGGTAGATCAGCACCCAACCTTGCTTGCAAGCAAATTGATAAGACTTGAGCAAAATCCTATTTCAGCCAAATTGCTACAATCTAAAGAGATGCACAGGCAAAACCTTGCGATAACCTGGTGGGAAAACATCGACCTTACTGATGTTGCAATTCTAAATGCGCCCGCTTTAAGCTCGCGCCTATGGTCGTATATCGAAGCTTTTTTTAACGAAGATTTTGACAAGGAGGAGCAGGACAGCGCTTTTATTAATGGAATAGAGCAGCTAATGGCACTTGATATGGGGCAAGATCTAAAGAAAGAGCTGCGCAACAATCTGATAAAGGGTTTTCTCAACTCCAGCTACCCTTCAGTAACTGAATATTTAGAAACCCAATCGTTTGGTACCCTGCTGCCAATACGGCAGAAATCTGCTGCTGATTTAATTTCACAAGGGCCAAGTACTAAGGTCGGTGATAAAGCCTATAATTTTGAAGTGACTCTAAAGGATGGTTCTAGGGCGTATATTTCTGATATTAATGCTAAATATATTCTTGTTATTTTTTGGTCCTCTTGGTGCCCTAATTGCATTGAAGCCTTACCCCGAATTAGCGAGTACTATAATCAGTATCATTCAAAGGGATTGGAGGTGATTGCAGTTTCACTTGACGATGACCATGATGCAGACCTTTGGAACAGTTATATTGATAATCTTGGTCTTAACTGGATTAACATAAGAGAACCTTATGCGATAGGAAACGAAATCTTCTATATGTACAAAGTAGAGGAAACCCCTATGATGTTTTTGCTCTCAAAAGACCTAACCATTGTATCGCGACCAGCAACTCGTCGGCAGTTAAGGGCGCGATTAAGAAAGATTTTTAATTGATAAATTTCTATTTGAATAAAATATTCTAATAAACAATTCTATGAATCTACATATTAGTAACTTAAGGTTATGTTTTTTGCTTTCTTTTTTGTTTGTTTCTATGGCCTTTACATCGTGTATTCCATATAAACCTATTGGTATACAAACCCTAAAGCCTGCAGAGTTGAGCTTGCCTAAAAACTTTTCTCAACCCGTTATCGTTGCTGGCCTTTACAGAGGCATACAAGGCGTTGAGGAGAGCATGGCACAGGCTGCAATTGATAGTACTGCTGCTTTAGAGACTGTACTGGTTTTAATGGAAACCCTTTATCAATCGCCTTTATTTGCTGAGATAGAAATACCCGTTGTTATAAATTACAGAGAAGATACTTCGAGAACCATTATTGCTTATGATTGGTCTACTATCGATTCCATAGCCAACGATAACAATGCCGATTTGGTAATATCGCTTGAGTATATGAAATTAACCCCCGATATTGATTCGTACTCTTACTGGGATGGATCACTAAACGCATACTACGGCTATTTAACCTATAAGGTTTATGCATACTGGAGGGTTTACGATCCTTATACAAGGAAAATAAATGCAGCATATCTTTACCGGGATACGCTTACGTGGGAAAAATACGATTATACATCTGTTAAGGTTGGCTATCAGCTGCCAGGTTTTTTCTCGGCTGCATCATACTGTGGATATGCTGCTGGTATCGATTATGCTGGTATGATTGCACCCTCATGGATGGATGAAAACCGTGTTTACTTTGCCAAGGGATCGAAGGAAATGCGAAAAGGCGCAGATTTTATTAAAGAGAACAAGTGGCTCGATGCAGCTAGCCAGTGGCAAGGGGTTATTACAACTGAAAATTCTAAACCGAAACTATGTGCCCAGGCCGCATTTAACCTAGCGCTTGCCAATGAGATTTTAGGCAACTTTGATGTGGCTAAGGAGTGGCTCAAAAAATCGGAAGAGTACTATAATATTCCAGAAATTGAGTGGTATACAAAAATTCTTGATTATAGGATAAGGGTCATGGACAAACTATAAATATAGGTGCTTAAACAATCCTGAAAACATGAATAATATTCTTCTCATTATATTGATATTAATATCATTAAACTATTTATTTGAGCTATTACTTGATGTCCTAAATCTACGTTACCGAAGTAAAGCCATTCCCAATATTCTTAGCGATGTATACGATATCAGCACCTATGCAAAGCAGCAGGAATACAAAACGGAGACAACAAAGTTTTCCTTTATCCAGGGTGCATTGTCGTTTGTTGCAATATTCTTTGTGCTATACTTTGGTTTACTTGGTAAACTTCATGGCTACATAGCCCAATTTGGATTTAGTGGTGTAACGACAACCTTGGCATTTTTTGGAATATTATTCATTGTAGGTCAGATAATGTCAATCCCGTTTTCGCTTTGGTCAATATTTGTAATCGAGGAAAAGTATGGTTTTAACCGCGTAACACCCCGACTTTTTGTGTTCGATTTTTTAAAATCGATATTTTTAGCTGTTATTTTAGGTGGGGGATTATTAGCGCTCATAACTTTGGCTTTTCAGATATCAGGACAATGGTTTTGGTTGATAGCGCTTGCTATTATGTTGTTATTCTCACTTCTAGCAAATGCACTGTATTCAAGGGTAATTATTCCGTTATTTAACAAACAAACCCCTTTGGCTAGCGGAGATTTATATGATGATATTAAGGAGTTGGCCCAAAAGGTTGGCTTCCCCGTAAATAAGGTTTTTGTTATCGACGGTTCAAAGCGTAGCTCAAAGGCAAATGCCTATTTCACTGGGTTTGGTCGCAACAGGCGTGTAATCCTTTACGATACGCTAATTAACTCAATGCAAAACAATGAGATATTAGCAGTTCTTTCTCATGAAATTGGCCACTACAAAAAGAAGCATATTTGGATGAATTTTGCATTGGGTGGGATGCAAATGGCCATAATCTTATATGTATTTAATCTTTTTGCCCAAAGCACAGACTTATCTATTGCTTTGGGTTATAGTAATGCCACTGAGCCCATATTCCATTTAAGCTTAATAGCTTTTGGGCTTCTATTCATGCCAATTGAGCATATTATTGGTATTGGAACAAACATGATGAGCCGTAAAATGGAGTATCAAGCCGATGAGTTTGCTTCAAAGCTAAATTATGGCAACGAATTGATTTCAGCACTTAAAAAACTATCCAAAGAAAGTTTATCAAATCTCACTCCTCATCCTGCTTATGTTTTTGTAAACTATTCGCACCCAACCCTTTTCCTAAGAGTAAGAAAAATATTAGATAGAGTGGGACACCAAACCAAAAAATAGAATAATTTTGCCAACTAATTGCCTCTTTAGCTCAGCTGGCAGAGCAGCTCATTCGTAATGAGCAGGTCGTGGGTTCGAGTCCCATGAGAGGCTCATCTACACAATGGTAATAAGTTTAACTTTTACCTTTAAATCGATACAAAATAATGAATGCAGCCATTTTAACCATAGGTGAGGAGATACTCATTGGCCAAATAGTTGATACTAACTCTGCTTGGATTGCTACTGAACTGAACAACATTGGGGTTAGCGTAAGGAGAATAGTATCAATAAGTGATTCATATGAGGAGATTAAAAACACTATAAGTAAACTCTTTAACGAGTTCGATATAGTACTTATAACGGGAGGCTTGGGGCCAACAAACGATGATGTCACAAAGCATGCTCTATGCGAACTCTTTAATGCTGAGCTAATCGTTCATAAACCCACGTTGGACCATATTGCTGGTATTTTTGCCCGAAGAGGACTTCTGCTAACCGAACTGAATGCAAAACAGGCAGAAGTGCCAAATAATTGCAAAGTGCTGTTTAACCCAAATGGTACTGCGCCCGCCATGCTTTTCGAAAATGGGAAAAGTATAATGGTTTCAATGCCTGGCGTGCCTTATGAGATGAAGGCTATAATGAAGCTCCATGTTATACCCGAAATTAAAGGCAAAAATGGCACAAGGGTGGTTTACCATAAAAACATACAAACATTTGGGCTGCCCGAGTCTTTTTTGGCCGAAAAGATTTCAGAATGGGAACGAAACCTACCAGAAAATACTAGCTTAGCCTACCTGCCTAGCCCAAATTCAATTAGGTTAAGACTTTCAACCATTGGCAGTGATACTAGTTTAATTAAAAATAATACTCAGCTTCAAATAGAGAAGCTTAAGTCTATTATCCCCAACAATATTTTTGGTTTCGATGATGATACAATGGCTAGAACCGTTGCCCGTTTGCTTTTAGAGAAAAACGCCAAACTGGCTGTTGCCGAAAGTTGCACTGGGGGAACAATTGCTCAGCTTTTAACTGAGAACTCGGGTTCCTCAGAGTATTTTGTGGGAGGGATAGTAGCCTATTCCAACGAGCTTAAAGTTGAACAGCTTAGGGTGAGTAATAACGATATTGAAAAGTTTGGGGCAGTAAGCCAACAGGTAGTTGAAGCAATGGCAGCAAATGCGAGGGATATTTTCAAAACGCATTATGCCATAGCAACCTCTGGTATAGCAGGGCCAACTGGTGCAACAAAAGAGAAGCCTGTGGGAACAGTATGGATAGCAGTAGCAACCCCTCAAAATGTTGTAAGTGAATTACACACGTTTGGAGGAGACAGAGAGCGAAATATACTTAGAAGCGCTGTTGCAGCGCTAAATATGTTAAGGCTTATCCTTTTGGAAGAGAAAATGGCTGAAAAAACATAAGTTTTATATGAATATTTTGGATAATTAAATAAAAATAGCGTCCTTTGCGCACTGTTTAGAAAATTATACAAACAAGATAATACCCAAGGAACGATGTCACGAATATGTCAGATTACTGGAAAGAAAGTAATGGTAGGGAACAATGTTTCTCACTCCAACAGAAGAACCAAGAGAAGGTTCTATCCTAATCTATTGAATAAGAAGTTTTTTCTCGAAGAGGAAAATCGCTGGGTAACCTTGAAGGTTTCAGCTGCGGGTATCCGTACAATCAATAAGAAAGGGCTAAAAAATGCTTTGAAGCAAGCTGAGGAAAAGGGTTTAATTAAAATCTATTAAAGTATTAAGCAATGGCAAAAAAAGGCAATAGAGTACAGGTAATATTGGAGTGTACAGAGCACAAAGAGTCGGGTCAACCTGGAATATCAAGGTATATTACTACCAAAAACAAGAAGAATACTCCCGATAGGCTCGAACTTAAAAAGTACAACTCTGTTTTACGCAAAGTAACCGTTCATCGTGAAATAAAATAAAATTAAATAGTTATGGCAAAGAAAGCAGTTGCATCTTTACAAAAAGGTGAGGGAAGAATAACCACCAAGTGTATTAAAATGGTAAAATCTCCCAAGTCAGGAGCCTATGCTTTCCGTGAGGAGATGATACCAAACGTTTTAATCAAAGATTTTTTCGACGGAAAAATTTAATTTCCTTTGATATGTATATACCTTAAGCTTCCTATACTACATATAGGGAGCTTTTGTGTTTTTGGGAATAATTAACCTGAATGAGATATGGGGTTTTTCAAAAAACAATCGCCTAGTTCTAAAGAATCGCTGGATAAGGGTTTAGAAAAGACCAAACAAAGTCTTTTTTCTAAGCTTTCAAGAATTGTGGCTGGCAAATCAACTGTTGACGATGAGGTGCTTGATAATCTTGAGGAGGTTCTTATTACTTCCGATGTGGGGGTTGAGACAACGCTACGTATCATCGAGCGGATTGAGCAAAGAGTTTCGCGTGATAAGTACATGAACACAGCGGAGCTTAACCAAATTCTGAAATCCGAAATTGCCGAACTACTGGCGCAAAACGATTCTGGTGATGTTGACACCTCTATTAATACTGCCGATGGAGCACCGTATGTTATTATGGTTGTAGGTGTTAATGGTGTAGGTAAAACTACAACAATTGGTAAACTAGCCCATATTTATAAGGAACAAGGCAAATCGGTATATCTTGGCGCAGCCGATACCTTTAGGGCGGCAGCCATTGACCAACTTGAGATTTGGGCAAAAAGGGTTGGGGTACCTATAGTTAAGCAGGCTATGGGATCCGATCCGGCTTCAGTTGCCTTCGATGCCATTTCATCGGCAAAGGCAAACAATGCCGATTTGGTAATTATTGATACAGCAGGAAGGCTACATAACAAGGTTAACCTAATGAATGAGCTTACCAAAATAAAGAGGGTGATGCAGAAGGTAATCCCAGATGCGCCTCATGAGGTCCTTTTGGTGCTTGATGGTAGCACAGGACAGAATGCATTTGAACAGGCCAAACAGTTCACTTTGGCTACAGAGGTTACCTCATTGGCGCTCACTAAACTTGATGGAACGGCTAAGGGGGGTGTTGTGCTCGGAATTTCTGACCAGTTTAAGATTCCCGTAAAATATATTGGAGTTGGTGAAAAGGTTACCGATCTTCAAGTTTTTGATCGGTTTGCGTTTGTTGATTCTCTCTTCAAGCAATAGTTTTTAAATATTAAAGGATAACTAAAGGGCAGTTTTGCCCTTTTTTTGTAGATTTGGCTTGCGTTTTTAGTATGTAGTAGCTAAACCAATAGTCTCCTTGTTCATCACATATTGATATATATGCTTAATCCAAAATTGTAATGAAAACGTCTAAACCCAAAACAACTCGCATCCCGGTTTATAGGGATACCGCTTTTCATTTGGTTGATATTCCTACGATGAAACAAGCTTTTTCTGATGAGTTGGAATACAATAGAGATCCCGAACTTTATATCTATAGTCGATACAGAAATCCCAATGTGGCTCAGGCCGAAACCATGCTCATGGATATTGAGGGCAGTAAATGGTCGATATTAACCCAATCGGGATTGTCTGCTATCGATACGGCTCTGTCAATCTTTCAGGAAAAAGGAAGCAATCAGAATTGGCTATTCTTTTCAGAGGTTTATGGGGGTACAAATCAGTACATCGATAGCGTGCTGATTTATCGCAGAGGATTAAACATTCACCGATTTTCTCCCGAAGGAGATGCTTACAGTATCGAAAAATTTGAGCAATTACTTAAAGATATCAACCCAAAAGTTGTGTTTTTTGAGGCAATATCCAACCCAATGCTCATTGCTTTGGATGGAAATGAATTTATAAAAAAGGCAAAGGAACATGGAGCCTATGTTATTGTAGATAATACCTTTGCTACACCTTACTTGTGGAAACCTCTAGAGGTTGGAGCTGATATAGTGATACACAGCGTTACAAAGTACTTGGCTGGCCATGGAACCATTTCGGCAGGGGTACTAAGCGGGAACGATAAATCCATTGAAAAATCTGCATTAGAATACAGAAAATTGGTGGGGCACATGCTTTCGCCCGATGATGCAGCCCGATTGTGCGAACAGCTTAAAACCTATAATCTGAGAGTTGAAAAACAATTTAAAAATGCCTTTGTGTTAGCATACTTTTTAAATGATCATCCTAGGGTCGAGAAGGTGCTTTTCCCTGGTCTCGAAACCCATCCCACACACTTTAATGCTTTTAAAATGTTTAAAGGCAAAGGGTATGGTGCCATCATTACTTTTGATATTGCTGGGAGTAGCTTTGAGGATAAACAGCATAAGTGTAGTAAGTTCATTAGGCTATTACGTGATGAAATTCCCCTAATTCCAACCCTAGGTGATACAGAGACCACACTAATGCCCATTGAGCCAGTTTGGGGCGATAAGTTTCCGTATCCTGGCATGATTAGACTCTCGGTTGGTGTTGAGAGTTCCGATAGGCTAATCAGTATCATTGAAGAGGCTTTAGGAAATTTAGATTGATTTATAATAAATTATTGAATGAATAGCTGCAATGGTTTTATTTTCGACTATTCTAAGTGTGTTGGTTGCCACGCTTGTCTTGTAGCGTGTTACAATGAGAACCAAACCGTTCCACCAATTAGCTGGAGAACCATCAATCATTTTAACAAGGAAAAGCTTCCGCTTTTGGGGTTTATCCACCAATCAATTGCTTGTAACCATTGCATTGAAGCACCTTGCTTAAAATCGTGCCCAAGTGGAGCTTATTCAATGGACTTGGTTACCGGAGCAGTAATTCACGATGCAGATAAATGTATTGGTTGTAAGTACTGCACATGGGCTTGTCCGTTTGATGCTCCAAAGTATAACGAGGCCAAGGGTGTTATTGAAAAGTGCAACTTTTGTAACTCTAGGTTAAAGGAGGGTAAAGAACCTGCTTGTACCACAAATTGCCCCACAGGGGCACTATCATTTGGTACGGTTGATATGGATAAACCAAAAGGTTTTGGGATTACCCAAAATCCAATATCACCAAGAATTAATACTGTTGTCGATGAAGTATTGCAAAATATACCAAGCCAGAATATGGGTGCAACGGGTGTCGAAGGTTATGATTTTATCCAGTTTTCAAGAAAGGGAATATCATCGTCAATCAACTCAAAAGCAGAATGGCCATTGGCACTTTTTACCTTTATTGGGTCTATAATGGTTGGCTGGTTTTGGTCGGGCATAGTAGATCAAAGCATAGAACTTCCTTTGTGGGTATTTATCTTGCTGGGTTCTGTTAGTGCGCTGATTAGCGTTTTTCACCTTGGGAAACCTCTGAAAGCATATCTTTCAGTAGTTAATATCCAAACCAGCTGGCTTGCTCGTGAAATTTTATCGTTTGGTCTTTTTGCTGCAACTGCTTTTGTTGCACTTATTACAAATAGTTTCTCTTTGCTCATTATTGGAAATATTGCTGGCTTACTCTTTCTGGTTTGTATTGAAATGGTTTATTCAGTAGTAAGAAAAAGGTATAATACCTATATCCACAGTGCAAACACTATCTTAACGGCTTCTGCTTTCTTTGCGTTTTTTGCAAATTATTACGATTTGCTCTTGTTAATACTCGTCATTAAATCGGCTTTGTTCATTGCGCGAACTGCTATAGTTGAGATAAAACAAGTGCCACTGAACACCTTTGTAAGTTTTCTTAGACTTTTCTTGGGTTTTGTACTGCCAATTGGAATAATTGCATTTAACCCTAACATTAACTACATTAATCAGCTATTAATAGTCTTTATTCTGATTGCTGAATTAATAGATAGAATATTGTACTACAACGATATTGAACCTGAAAGGCCCATGCATTTTGAGGGCGAATTAGTCGTTAAAAAGAATTAAACTGGGTTCAGTAATCAATTTATTAGATGTACCCATGCTATTATTTGATAAACAAGTTTGTAATCCGCTGCCAACAATTTAGATTTGTAGTTAAATCGTTTATTCATAGTTTCGATTAATATATTTTAATTTGAAATCACAATATCACCCAATATTTAGTTCCGAAAATTTCATTTTGAATGGAGCAATAGCAAAATTGCTTATTGCTACTGTTTTTTTTACTATAGTCTCCACAACTTTGGTTTTTGCCCAGGGTGGTCTTCAGGTTCATGGTAGGATAAGGATTATTAAGGGTAATATAGATAATACTCAAATGGTCATCATTAAAGATGGGTCAAGGATAGGAACTCAGCAACTAGACAAAGGGGGGAAGTTTGATATTAAGTTAGATTTTGATGCTGATTATACCCTATCCTTCGAAAAACAAGACTACGTAACCAAAAAGTTTAGCCTAAATACAAGAATTCCATCCGATTTTCCACGAAACTCTCAGACTATTATTGGTTTTGATGTTGATCTTGAGCCACAAACAGATTTAAGTGCAATAAAAATCTATAACAATCCTGTTGCTAAAATTAGGTACAATGCCCGTTCGGGCGATTTTGATTATGATACTGATTATTCCGCTAGCTTTAAGAAGCAGATTAGGGAAGAGGAGAAACGATTAGCAGAAGATGCTAAGAAAAAAGAGATAGAAAAGGAGAAGCAAAGAATAGCTGCAGAGGCCGAGAAACGAAAACAAGAGGCCGAAGCCCAAAAAAAGATTGCTGAAGTGGCTCGAAAAGTTGAGCAAGAAAAATTACGTAAGCAGGCAGAAGAGCGCAGATTGGCCGAGGAAAAACAGCGT
>CALGIR010000035.1 GCA_937915475.1 uncultured Bacteroidales bacterium | reverse complement strand
CGAATCGTTTATCCCCAAATGTATTATTTTTACCGGACACGAGTGAATAGAAATGAAAACATTAATAGACATTGAAAATTGGAATAGGAAGGAACATTTTCTTTTCTTTTCGAAATTTGAAGAACCGTTTTTTTTGGGTTACGATTAATTTGGACTGCACAAGAGCATATTTGAAAGCAAAAGAGAAGCAGGTTTCATTCTTCCTTTACTATTTGTACCGAGCCTTGAAGGCAGCCAATGCAGTTGAAAACTTTCGATACAGAATAATTGATAATCACGCTTACAAATTCGCTTCCGTAAATGCTTCACCAACAATTAACCGACCTGACGGAACATTTGGATTTGCCTATATGGACTACTTTGAAGATGAAAGCAAGTTTTATGAAAAAGCTTTACAGGAAATTGAAAATGTGAAAAGCACAAACAGCTTATTGCCAGCAGTTTCAGGAGAAAATGTAATTCATTTTTCTGCAATTCCGTGGCTTAATTTTACGAGCATATCACACGCAAGAAGTTTTTCGCACCCTGACAGCTGTCCAAAAATATCATTCGGAAAAGCAACAGAAAAGAATGGAATTAAAACAATGCCAGTATCCGTTCATGGACATCACGGACTAATGGATGCCTATCATGTTGGTTTATTTATCGACAAATTTCAAGAGATGCTCAATGACAAATAAAAGCAAGCACGTACCGCCAATAAATGGTATTTTGCATGTGGGTTTGGCTTGCCGATTTTCAATTCGGTAATTTCGGAAAGTTTGCGACTTGCAAAAACTGATGTAACTTGATAGGAAAGAAGCCTCGTAATCCCGCACGACACCATACAATCAACCGCTAGACATTCTCTCTAGTGTTTTACAAATTCAATTGTGCATTTATAAAACAAGCCCCATAAGTAAACCAATACTAGTAAAGGACAAGCCCCAAACCGTAATTATTTTTTTACCTTTGCCTACGCCATAAAATCAATAAAATTTACAATACAATGAATAAACCTGCCGAGGCCTTTACAAGGTTACTTAAAATAATGGATGAGCTTAGGGAGAAGTGCCCCTGGGATAGAGAGCAGACCATTGAAAGCATTCGCAACCTCACCATTGAAGAGACTTACGAACTTGTTGATGCCATTACCGAGGGCGACATGATGGGAGTAAAACAAGAGTTGGGAGACCTACTACTGCACATCGTTTTTTACTCCAAAATTGCTTCGGAGACAGACCTTTTCGATATCACCGATGTGATTAACCAGCTATGCGAAAAGTTAATCTATAGGCATCCTCATGTTTTTGCAGATGTGGAGGTAAAAGGTTCAAACGATGTGGTAAAAAACTGGGAACAGATTAAGATGACGGAAAAGGAAGGGAATAAAACCGTTCTTTCCGGCGTTCCCAAATCACTTTCATCACTAATTAAGGCCAATAGAATTCAAGAAAAGGTAAGGGCTGTTGGTTTCGACTGGGAAGTTCGGTCACAGGTTTGGGATAAGGTTAATGAAGAGTTTAACGAGCTGAAACTTGAGGTTGAAAATCAGAATCAGGATGAAATTGAGGCTGAGTTTGGCGACCTGCTTTTCTCTGTAGTTAATGCAGCTAGGCTTTACAACATCGACCCCGAAACAGCACTAGAACGTACGAACAGAAAATTTATGAAGCGTTTTGCATATCTAGAGAATAAAACCATTAAGCAAGGGCGGTCACTTAAAACCATGACCCTAGATGAGATGAACGAGATATGGGAACAAGCCAAAAAATTTGACAAGCAATAGCACGCCATGCTGCATTTTATTGTTAAACGATTTCTCTATAGCATTCTGGTTATTTGGGGTGTGGTTACCCTTGTTTTTTTCCTGTTCCACATAATCCCCGGCGACCCTGCACGTATGGTTATGGGGCAAAGAACTGATGAAGCATCGCTTCAGGCCATTCGAAAAGATCTTGGCCTTGATAGATCCGCAGCAGTACAATACATAAAATACCTGAATGATCTATCCCCTGTATCTCTGCATAATCAATCGAACCCCAATAGTTACATCTTTCTAAATCGTAATCTGTACAGCATTGCATTTACAATCCCCATTAGCCCCAAAAGGGCTGTAGTTCTTAAAGCGCCATACCTTAGGCGTTCATATCAGAGCGGGAGAAATGTTTCGTCAATTATAGCCGAAACTCTTCCCAACACATTTATCCTTGCCATAACAGCAATGGTTTTTGCTACAATCCTTGGAATTGTGCTTGGAGTAGTTGCTGCAATATTCAAAAATAGCTGGATCGATCGCAGCCTCATCGTTTTCTCTGCATTTGGCATGAGCATGCCCTCGTTCTTTGCCGCCATACTTTTTGGTTGGCTATTCGCTTTTGTATTACGAGATTATACAGGATTGAATCTTACCGGAAATCTTTGGGAAATTGATATGATGGGCGAAGGGGTTAAACTACAGCTTAAAAATCTTATTCTACCAGTCTTTACCCTAGGTATAAGACCGCTGGCAATTGTTACGCAGCTATCGCGGAACTCAATGCTCGAAACCCTTTCGCAAGACTATATTCGAACTGCAAAAGCAAAAGGGTTAAGTTTTAGTAAAATCATCTGGCGACATGCCCTCAAAAACTCAATGAATCCTGTTGTCTCTGCTGTTTCGGGATGGTTTGCCTCGCTTATGGCAGGAGTTGTGTTTATTGAGTATATTTTTGGATGGAAAGGCTTGGGATACGTGGTGGTAAATGCCCTAAACAGTTACGATATCCCTTTGGTTATTGGATCGGTATTAACAATTTCAATGGTTTTTGTGGTAATTAACTTTGCTGTGGATTTGATATATACCATGCTCGACCCAAGGATTAGCGTATCGTAGGTAACCTATGCTATTTTTTTATATCTTTGGATATGCTGTTCGCACCATAAACCACTTTTAAACATAAAATCATCAATATAAAATGAGAAAAAAAATTGTAGCAGGCAACTGGAAAATGAACACAACCCCCGCACAGGGGCTCAAACTTGCCAACGAGGTTAACAATTTGGCTGCATCGGCACCAAACGATGTTGAGCTAATTATTGCACCACCCTTAACCCATATTCCTCTTATTACGCAAGCCCTTGCTAAAAGCAGAGTAAAAGTTTCTGCCCAAAATTGTGCTGCATGGGAAAAGGGAGCCTATACGGGGGAAGTATCCGCAGAGATGATTTCATCAACTGGGGCAACCCACGTTATTGTTGGACACTCCGAGCGTCGCGAGTACTTTAGCGAGGACAATGAAACGCTTTTGAATAAGATTAAGGTTGCAATGCAAAATGGGCTTACCCCTATTTTCTGCTGCGGCGAGAAGCTTAACGAGCGAGATTCAAATCAGTATTTTAACGTTATTGAGAAGCAAATTTCAGAGGTGCTTTTTAAGCTCGATGCCAAGGAAATGGGGAACATTATTATTGCGTACGAACCCATTTGGGCAATTGGAACAGGCAAAACTGCATCGCCGGAGCAAGCGCAAGAAATACACGCATTTATACGGCAAATTGTATCGAAAAAATTTGGCGATGAGTTGGCCAAATCAACAAGCATACTTTATGGAGGTAGCTGCAAGCCCGATAATGCCAAAGAGATTTTTGCAAAAGCAGATGTTGATGGTGGGCTAATTGGCGGTGCCTCGCTAAAAGCAGAAGATTTTATTGCCATTGCCAAATCGTTTCCCAAATAGCATGGACTATACCGAGGTAAAAATTAGCATTAGCCCATACAACGAGCAGTATGCTGAGATAATTACAGCTTTACTTGCCGATATTGGTTTTGATAGCTTTGCTGAATTTGAGGAAGGGCTAAGTGCCTATATCCCAAGTCAGAACTATAAGGAGGAAATTCTGAGCCAAACCATTTCTGAGCTACGCCTAAGCTCAGAAATTTCTTATTCCTCAGCCGTTATAAAAAGCCAGAATTGGAACGAGGAATGGGAGAAGAACTTTAGCCCAATAACTATCGGGGAGCAGTGCTACGTTAGAGCTCCATTCCACGAGCCTAAAAGTGGTTTTGAAGTCGAAATTGTGATTGAACCCAAAATGGCATTTGGCACCGGGCACCATGAGACCACATGGCTAGTGGCAAACGAACTTTTTAATATCAATTTAAAGGATAAAAAAGTACTCGACATGGGCTGCGGAACAGGTATTTTGGCCATAGTTGCCGAGAAATTGGGAGCCCAACGCGTTACTGCAATCGATAATGACACCTGGGCATACAAAAACGCAAAGGAAAACATAGTGGCCAACAGCAGTAATAATATAGAAGTTATTCTGGGCGATGCATCAACCCTAGAGAATAACTCGTACGACATTATATTGGCAAACATCAACCTAAACATACTAATGGCCGATATGGGAACCTACGTAAAACACCTTGAGCATAATGGGGTTCTTGTTATGAGCGGAATTTTGGCTTCGGATGTTGAAACGTTAAAAAGTTCAATAACAAAGCATGGCTTAACATTCATCGATTCGAAAAGCAGAAACAAATGGGCACTGGTTACTACGAAGAAGATAGTCGAAAACAAATAGGATAAATCGATTGCTATGAACCCTTCCTCCTCACCCCTCTTACTAAAGGGATTATTTATCAGGTCATCTTTAGCCCTTCTTATCTTTCTGTGCTTTAGCAAGATAGCTATTGGGCAAAAGTTTAAACCTTTTGAGGATGATTCACATAAATTCACATCCCAGCTTGAAGAACTCATCAAAAATCAGCTGTCGGATGAAGATAAGCCGCTTTATAAAAACTTTGCTGAGTTTTGGGATAACGATTCAATCTCATTTTCAGCTGAACAAAAGGGGGAAATCATAGATGTTTCTAACGCCCTACTCAAAAAAACCATTGTCAACACTTCACACTTTGTTACTCTGGCCAAAATTTTATCGCTTTACCCTAAAGACGAAAAGATTCAAGAAATTTTAGACCCTTGGATTAATGGATTAGCCATTTTGGTAAACGATAGCAAAGTTTCCATTGCCAAAATCGGGAGGTTTACCGAAAACTCGTACTTACTTTTTACCAAAAACATACTAGTTGTAAACCCTGCTTTCACTTGGAAAGCAAACAATAACAACTATACCCTACATCTAACTGATGATTTTTATATCGATTTTTCTAATATCAACCTTACGTGCTTTAATAACACCGATTCCATAGCTGTGCAATCTACTTCGGGAAGATTTTTCCCTCTTGAGGATAAATGGATTGGAAAGGGGGGTAAGGTTACCTGGGCAAGAAGCAATTTTCCCGAGGATGAAATTTTTGCAACACTTTCAAACTACACCATAAACCTAACCCGTAACGAGTACGAAGCAGATTCTGTGCTTTTTACAAATCACGACTATTTTCACGAACCCGCCTTAGGCCACATTAAGGATAAAGTTACAAGAGTTTCAAAACCCGAAATGATGGTTTATCCAGAATTCCACACCTACACTCAACGTCATAAAATAAAAAACCTATTTGATGATGTTGACTTTGATGGAGGTTACTACATGATGGGTTCGCAATTTGTAGGTAGAGGAACTCGTGAAAACCCAGCAATTATTGAAATTAAACGAAACAAAGAGGAATTTCTCAGAGTCGAAGCAACAACCTATATCTTCCGTAGGCAAACCCTAATGTCAAACTACGCTCAAATTCGGTTTAAGCTCGAAAACGATTCGCTTTTTCATACAGGATTAAACTTTACATATAACGATGGCGATAGACTTGTTACCATTTCGCCCACCGACTTTTTAACCACTAAAAGCCCCATACTTAGCTCTTACCACAATTTCTCCATGACTTTTGGTCAAATACAATGGAAATTAGAAAGCGACGAGCTTACATTTGGTGCACCTATTGGCTCATCTCTAGGAAGGGCTTTCTTTGAATCGAACAACTTCTTTAATGAGGAGGAGTTTGACATGCTAATGGGTCGCGACGAGCAACACCCCTTGTTTGCCGTTGCCAATTTTACCCGCAAAATCCAATCGAAAAACTTTAACGTTGATGAGTTCTCGGGCTTTATGCGAAAATCTGTTGAGCAAACGCGAGTAGAGGTTATGCGGCTTGCCATGCTTGGCTATGTTTTCTACGAGTCTGAAACGGGTAGCGTTCAAACGCTTCCCAAACTATACGATGCCATTAGAGCCCGCGGAAAATTTATCGACTATGATGTCCTGAAATTTAGTTCAACAACTGAAGGGGTGCCTAATGCAGTCCTCAATCTGAACACTCTTGAAATGGCTATTAAGGGGGTTGAAAACGTTTCAGTTAGCGACTCGCAAAACGTTTTCATATACCCTGCACGTAGGGAACTTATCCTTAAAAAGAACAGAAATTTTGCTTTCGATGGTGTTATCGTAGCAGGTTTACTCGCTTTTAGTGGTGAGGATTTCAACTTCGACTACACAAACTTCAGTCTTCAGCTTAATTCAATCGTTTCGCTGAATCTCGAATACCAAACTAACGATTACGATTTCTATGGAAAACGGGTGCTAAACAAGGTTACCAGTACGCTCGAAAACATCACTGGAGAAATTCTGATTGACAAACCCGACAACAAATCGGGATTACAAAAAAATGAGGATTACCCCATATTTAATAGTACAAAAAACTCATTTGTTTACTACGACAACAAAACAATTCATAACGGGGTTTATAACCGCAACAACTTCTTTTTCGAAGTATATCCATTCACTTTCTCCAACATTAACCATTTTGAATATGAGGACTTGAGTTTTATCGGCATATTCAATTCTGCCGATATTCTGGGACCCATTGAGGATACGCTAATCCTCCGACCCGATAACTCACTTGGATTTAGGCGCCAATCGCCATCTGAAGGATACGCTGTTTATGAAGGACGTGGCAGGTTTTTCAACAAGATTGACCTGAGCAATCAGGGTTTAAGGGGCATGGGCGATTTAACCTACATAACGGCAAAAGTGACATCAAACAATATCTACTTTTTCCCCGATTCAATGCGAACCGTTTCTACCAACTTTAGCATGCAACAGCAAAAGGCTGGTATTCAATTCCCTCAGGTTCAGGGCGACGAGCACCTTATTAAATGGCACCCTTTTGAAGAGCAACTATTTGCCTACAAAGGGAAAAAGCCATTCTCAATGTTTGATAACCAAGCCAAGCTAACTGGCGATTTAATACTACAACCCCTCGGGCTTGTTGGCGATGGGCTTATGGACATGGAAAAAGCCAGATTACGATCAAGAGAGTACGCTTTCAACGCAATCGACTTCCACAGCGATACGGCAAATGTTGAATTTGATGTGGTGAATACCACCGAGTTGGCTCTAAATGCCAACAAGATGAAGGTTTGGATTGATTTTGAATCGCGCAAGGGTATTTTTAATAAGATAGACAATAGCCTTCTAGCCAATTTGCCCCCCATGATGTACCGCTCTTATCTCGACATGTTTACATGGGGAATCGATCAGAACGAGCTAACCATATCCACTCCATCGCAGCAGCAAGCCGTTGAAATGGAAGAGTTTTATGTTTCAGGTATGGCCGATAGGGATACAATCCCCTCTGGAGCAATCTTCTATTCATTCCACATGGAGGAAGATTCACTTTACTTCGTTTCGCCAAAAGTCAAGTATAACCTGGCTAAGCCAAATATCAAGGCCGATTCAGTAAGCTACATCATTGTTGCCGATGCCATTATCAACCCAAAGGATAAAAAGGTAGAAGTTGATGCAAAAGAAAGGTTTATTCCGCTAAAAGGTTCGTTAATTACGGCAAACTACACCGACAGATTCCACACCATTTACGATGCTAAAATTTCAATTCCTAGTCGCAAGAAATATTTTGCATCGGGCACTATTGATTATGTTGACGAGAACGATTCGATTCAACCCATACTCCTAAAAGAAATTAAGGTTGATGAGCAAGGAAATACGTTTGCAGGTGGGACTGTATCACAACCCGATAGCTTTAGACTTAGCCCAAGGTTTGGCTTTATTGGGTCGTTCGAAGTATTTGCCAAGGAACATTTTTGGCTATTTAACGGTGGTGCACAACCTCTGTATAGTTGTCCCCAGCTTAAATCGAGCAATGTAAACTTTAAGGCAAGGCTTGAGCCTAAAAATCTATACATCCCAGTTCCTGAATCGCCTCGGAACCTAAATATGATTAGCCTAATCTCTGGCAGTATAGTTACTGTTGATTCAATTCATCTTTACCCTGGCTTACTTACCGACAGGAAAGAGCATAACGATAAAAACCTTGTTAATGCCTATGGATATATGCATTACAGCAATAAAAGGAATAGGTTTATGCTTGGCTCAAAAGAGAAGATTAACGACCCCGATTCTAGGGGTAATCTCATAAGCCTTACCTCCGACTTTTGTATGCTTTTCAGCGAGGGCAAAGTAAACCTACCTATTAACTTAGGTCAAATTAACCACTTCACCACAGGTACCCTAACGCACAACCTTAGCGATAGTACTCTGAATATGAATGTTGTTATGGAACTAAAATTCCATTTTAACCCTCTTTCACTGGAAGCAATGGCCAATGATATAACCCAAAAACCTGGGCTTCTTAACGTCGACCTCAATCGAAAAATATACTCTAAGTACCTCTACGAAAGATTAGAACCAAGTGAAGCACAAACAAACATAAATCAAATTCGACTGTTTGGAGCTATGACCCAAATACCAAGTAGCATGGAAAGTTCCATAACCTTCTCTGAATTGAGGATGCGATGGGATCCAGTTAACAAATCGTTTGTATCCAACGGTAAACTTGGTATTGGAACTATTGGCTACACACAAATAAATAAAAAGGTTGATGGTTTTATTGAGATTTACAAACGTAATACGGGTGACTGGATAATTATTTACATAGAAGTAGAACCCGATAAATACTATGTTTTCAACTATGCTAGAGGCTCAATGCAGGTCTCATCGCACAACCCACTTTTCAACGATCCGATAAATAATATGCGAACCCGTGAACGAAGCGTTAAGGTTAAAGCCGGACAAATACCGTATAACTTTGTAGTAGGTACACGCCGAGAGTTGCAACGAGCTCGTGAAAGATATTATGAAATTACAGGCAAAGTTTTAGATGAAAGCGAAGTGAACCAAGAGAACCTAGAAAGTCAAGAAACGGAGAATTCGACTTCAGATGAAAACATTAATACTGAAGAACAAACCGATACTAAGGATAGCATAACCACTGAAGAGAACAACGAGAATACCGAAGTTCCAATACCATAAAGGTTTAATACCTCGGTATCTCTAGTATCTCTAGTTCTTTCATGTTCGTACCGTCAATCGTTAATCTTACAGCTGTGCGTAGCGTATGAAACCCTGACTTGCCTGCGGCTCCTGGGTTGATGTGCAGCAACTCGTATTTTTTGTCGAATATTACCTTAAGTATGTGGGAATGGCCACAAATTAAAAGTTTTGGTGGTTTTTCCCTAATTAATTTCAATATTTTGGTTTCGCACCTATTAGGATACCCGCCAATATGGGTCATAAGTACATCAACCTCTTCACAAAAGAATCTCAAAGTCTCTGGGTAGTCAGCTCTAACCTCAAAATCGTCGATATTCCCATAAACAGCCCTGAGCGGCTTAAAGTTTTTGATGGCCATCGCCGTCTCAATGTTCCCTATATCACCAGCATGCCATAGCTCATCACAATTGCCAAAAAACTCCTCAAGATTCTCATCCCAATGTCCATGGGTATCGCTAAGTATTCCTATTCTTTTCATTGTAATGCTATTATTCATACTTTTGTGCAAACACAAATATATATGCAAATTTTTTATATCCCCACAGTATTCGGCAATCCAATATCCCTACCCGAAGAGGAATCGAAGCATTGTGTAAGGGTGCTAAGAATGAATGTCGACGATACTCTTCAGATTGTGGACGGTAAGGGTACGCTTTTTACTTGCCAAATTACCAACCCTCACCCAAAACATTGCGAGGTAAAAATAGTTAATGAGGTACACGAATTTGCAAAAAGAAACTTTCATTTGCACATTGCCATTGCGCCTACTAAAAACATTGACCGATTTGAATGGTTTCTCGAAAAATCCACGGAAATTGGAGTGGACGTAATTACCCCTTTACTCTGCGAACACTCCGAGAGGAAAAACTTGAATCACGATAGGCTTGAAAGAGTTCTTATTGCAGCAATGAAACAATCGGTTAAAGCCTATTTACCAAAGCTAAACCCCTTAACACCGTTCAGCCAGTTTATAACCTCACAGCATGAGCAGCAAAAGCTAATTGCCTACTGTGGTAGTTACGATGAGCCACATGCTAAAACATTGGTTGAAAAGGGGAAAAGCATTCTCTACCTCATTGGACCTGAAGGTGACTTCTCGCACCAAGAGGTTGACCTTGCCAGATTGAATGGCTTTTCAACTGTGGGCCTTGGCCCCTCGCGTTTACGAACCGAAACAGCAGGAGTTGTTGCCTGCACAATGGCAAACCTCATAAACCAGTAACTATTCCCTTTTATACTTTTCGATAATTAGGTAGATGATTGGCAGCATGCCAACGGTTCTTGTCATATTAACTAGTCAACCCTTAAAAACACCCTAGGGTATTTTTAAGGGTTGACTAAATATACTATGGATTCCTATTTCCTAGCCTCATCAAACTCAGTATCCTGCTCCTGCTCGCAGTCTTTAACCTTAATTCTCACTGTGTGGAAAGAGAATATTCCAATGGTACCATAATAGATTACAGAGTCGAAAAACGTCCGTCGGGTGCTTCTCTCATAGTTATCCAACTTCAATTTCTTATCCATGGTTCTAACTGGGAGCATTTCCCAAAAGAGGTATATCTCCTTTTCCTTAGACAGAACCTTTGGTTTGCAGTCAATTTCTGTATAGTTGCCAACTTGTACTGTGCTTACAGCACATGATGTTGATAATAAAGTGATAATGGCGAGTATTATGGTAATTGTGCGCTTCATACTGTTGATGTAATCTGGTATGCTTACAAATTTAGCATTTATTCCCAATAATAAATTGATAACATTAAGCTTTCTTTCTGATTCTTCCATCAAAACATTCTTAACATCATCCAATTGTTTGTGCACATTATTAACTAGTTTATACCATCGTTATCTCAATGTTCCCTATATCGCCAATATGCCATAACACACCACAATTGTAAAAAAACTCCTCAAGGTTCTCGTCCCAATGTCCATGGGTCTCGCGTTTACGAACAGAAACAGCAGGAGTTGTTGCCTGCACAATGGCAAACCTCATAAACCAGTAGCTATTTCTTTTTATACTTTTGGATAATCAGGTAGATGATTGGCAGAATACCAACGGTGTTTGTTATGCCAATTACGGCAAACCATGCAATTTGATTCTTTTTAGCAGATTCCCACAGTGCAATTAACTTCCAAACTAGATCCCAAATTATTGCTATTAGTAGTAAAATGGGGAAATAAGGATTATCAAGAATTTTCATAAAGCAACTGACTTAGTATTCTGAATATTTAAGAATAAACTCACTAATCGTATCTACCATTTCAGGTACAACAGGTAACTCTGGGTTTGAATAGGTGTTCGCATTCTGTGTTCTCTCAGCATCAGCATACTTAAGTACATGATTCATGCCTTCAATAATGACAAGTTCAGCATTGGGGTTAGCCAACTTTAACAATTCAGCATCTTTTACCTGAACCTGTATATCAGTTGTACCCTGTATTATTAATTTTGGTATTGTTAGTTGGGCTAATTGCTCAGCTGGATTATATTTTAGCCAGCTAATCATATAGGGCTGAACACTTGGGCGGAATAAACTATAAAGTAAAGGCGAAACATTGGTTACAGATTTACCTACCAGTAGCGAATCTAAAATAGCCTTTGATGCATTAACCATTACTTCGGGATAAGGACTAAGTTGCTCAAGGATTACCTCATCTATTCTACGACCAACACCAGCAATTGAGATAAACCCGTTTACCCCTCCCCTTTTTGCTGCAACAATTCCAATTAATGCCCCCTCACTATGTCCTGCAATAAATATATCGGAAAACCTGCTAGTATGCTCAAGTTCGGAAATCCAACACGCTGCATCATCAATAAAATGCTCAAAGAGCAACTCGCTTTCAGGCTGCATAGAAGTACTTTTGCCAACACCTCGCTTATCGTAACGGACCGAAGCAATTCCCTTCTCTGCCAAGTCGTGCGCAAAAAACTTAAGGCTATTGTTTACCATTCCAAACTGATTGCCATTTCTGTCGGTTGGCCCTGAACCAGCAATAACCAAAACTATCGGAGGGCGTTCTATGCCTTTGGGTAAGAGTAGTGTTCCGTAAAGTGAATCTGCCCCGTTAAAAACAACCATTTCAGAAGAAATAACCCCTTCGGGATTTCCTGAATTTGCTTGTATATCGCAGGGAAACGCCAATGCGGCAAATAGTACAATTAGGCTATATAAATTTCTCATACCCACAATTGTTTTCTCAATAAAGATATTGAAAAAATCTATTGCACTTTAACTATATCGTAAAATTCTGATAATAAAAAAACCAGAGAATTTCTGGTTTTTTTACTTGTTTTAGAATACTTTTAAATGCATTCAAGAATTTTGCTAAGAACCTCATCCGAAATACCAAGAGTCGAATCTTCTATTCTATCAAGCAACTTCTGGAATACGTCAATTGGTTCATAAAGGGTGTTCAGTAAAAAGACATCATCCGTTATGGAGGAATAATCGTAATACTGATAAGCCCAAAGTAGAGATGTAGAGTTTTGATGCATAGGCACAATCGTTTTATGGTTTAATTAAAACATAAACGATTGTACTACACCAATTATTGTTTTACTATAATGTTAATTCTAAGTTCTTCTCTTGCATTATTTTCCTCATATTAATTAGGGCATAACGCATCCTACCTAAAGCCGTGTTTATACTAACATTAGTTTGTTCGGCTATTTCCTTAAAACTTAAGCCTGAATAATGTCTTAGCATTACAACCTCCTTTTGTTCATCGGGAAGCTCGTCTACCAGGTTTCTAACCTCACTTAAAAGTTGCTCAAATACCATAATCTCTTCCACATTCTTGTCGGAAAATTTAGGGGAGTTAAATACATCAATCTCCGATTGGTCGTTCGAGTAGGTTTTTTGTTGCTTCTCCCTCCTAAAATGATCGATAATTAGGTTATGCGCTATTCGCATCACCCACGAAACGAATCGACCGCTATCGGTATACTTATTCTCCTGAAGGGATTTAATAACCTTAATAAAAGTATCCTGAAAAACATCCTCTGCGATGGTATAATTTTTAACGAGCAGTAGGATATAACCGAAAACTCTTTTCCTATGCCTACGAATTAATAATTCTATTGCCATCTGATCACCCGATAAGAACTGATTTATCAGTTCGTTATCAGAAAGTTCACTCTGTTTCAAAACTACCTCCTTGCTTTATTAGTTAATTAGGTAGAAGTGTTTTATAGGCAATAGATGTTTTTGGTTAGAATATAAGATTACAACATTAATGGTGCCAAATAAGCAAAAAAAAACGATACAAAGCAAATCCCTATCAAATTTTGTCTGTTTTTCATTACCTTATAATGGTAAGTTATTATAGAAAAGCGACAATCTTTGGTAACTTTGTGGGTTAACACTTTTCAAACAATGCAGAACAAAGAGGTTATATCCATAAAAGGGGCAAGAGTCCACAATCTAAAGAATGTTTCGGTTGATATTCCAAGAAATAAGCTTATTGTAATATCGGGTCTATCAGGATCAGGAAAATCATCATTAGCTTTTGACACCCTTTATGCCGAAGGACAAAGGCGGTACGTTGAGAGCCTTTCGGCCTACGCTAGGCAATTCCTTGGTCGGATCACTAAACCCGAAGTCGACCTAATAAGCGGGATTCCACCTGCAATAGCCATTGAGCAAAAGGTGAATACACACAACCCCAGATCGACAGTAGGTACATCAACAGAGATATACGACTACCTTAAGTTACTGTTTGCAAGAATTGGAAAAACCTACTCGCCTGTATCGGGCAAGGAGGTTACAAAGCATAGCGTTACCGATGTAGTGAACCATATTGCATCACTCCCAGAGGGAGAAAAGGTAATGCTCTTATCACCAATTAAAACTAACGAAGAGAAATCGATTGAAAAGAAACTGGCATCGCTGGCAAGCGAAGGTTATACTCGGGTTGAAGTTGGCGATAAGATTATCCGAATTGATAGCAATGAAACTCGACAACTAATCGCAATATCAAAAGCTGAAATAAATCTAGTTATTGATAGGTTTGCCGTATCGCACGACGATGATTTTTTGAGTAGATGTGCCGATTCGGTACAAACAGCCTTTGCCGAAGGAAATAGTGCATGTACCCTATCCGTCTTTAAGGGAGATAATAGGGTTAACGTTAAATTCTCGAACCGCTTTGAAGCCGATGGAATTGTATTTGAGGAGCCAACGGAGCATCTCTTTAGCTTTAACAATCCATTGGGTGCTTGCCCTGAATGCGAAGGGTATGGTAAGGTTGTAGGAATAGATGAAGATCTTGTAATACCCGATAAAGGATTATCTGTGTACGATGGTGCTATAGCCTGCTGGAAGGGCGAAACAATGAGCCAGTACAAGCATACATTTATAGCTGCAGCCGACAAGTACAAGTTCCCAATCCATAAGCCTTACCATCAGCTAACTGACTCGCAAAGAGACTTACTATGGAATGGGGCAAAAGAATTTACTGGTTTGCACGATTTCTTCACCCACCTCGAGGGAAAAAGATACAAGATTCAGTATCGTGTAATGCTATCGCGATATACCGGAAAAACCACTTGCCCTAAATGCAAAGGGCTACGTTTAAGAAAAGAGGCAGAGTATGTTAAGATAACTGGTAAAACCCTGCCTGAGCTGGTAAACTACCCCATTGACAAGCTAAGCCAATTTTTTGCAACCCTAAAGTTAAGCCCCTACGAAGAGAAAGTAGTTAAGCGCATACTAATTGAGGTTAAAAACAGGATAGATTTCCTTGTGAATGTTGGCCTAAGTTACCTAACTCTAAACAGATTGTCTTCAACCCTATCGGGAGGGGAATCACAACGAATCAACCTGGCCACATCAATAGGTTCAAATTTGGTTGGTTCTCTGTATATCCTTGATGAGCCAAGTATTGGGTTACATCCGCGCGACACTAAACTGTTAATAGATGTGCTGAAAGACCTGAAGCAAATTGGAAATACAGTGGTTGTAGTAGAACACGATGAGGAGATAATTCGCGCTGCTGATCACATTATCGATATCGGTCCGCTTGCCGGCAGGCATGGTGGCGAAATTGTATTTAGTGGCCCACCCAGCAAACTATACAAAACAGAAAGCCTAACCGCAAAATATTTAAATGGACTTAAGAATATTGATACAACCCACCCACCTCGCAAATGGAACAACTATATTGAGGTTAAGGGTGCGCGGCAAAACAATCTTAAAAACATAGATGTAAAATTCCCTCTAAACTGTATGGTTGCGGTAACAGGTGTTAGTGGTTCAGGAAAATCATCGCTGGTAAAGGGGATACTATTTCCGGCACTTGCCAAGTGGATTAATGGGTCTGGTAATAGACCTGGCGAATTTGATAAACTTGAAGGTGATATGCACATGATTCACGGAATTGAAATGATAGACCAAAACCCAATAGGTCGCTCATCGCGTTCGAATCCGGTAACGTACATCAAGGCCTTTGATGAGATAAGAAAACTTTATGCAGAACAACCCTATGCAACCAAAAATGGGTATAAAGCTTCTCATTTCTCTTTCAACGTTGAAGGAGGACGATGCGAGGAATGTCAAGGCGAAGGTACTATTAAGGTTGAAATGCAGTTTATGGCTGATGTTACTTTGGTTTGCGAATCGTGTGAGGGGAAGCGCTTTAAGGAAGATGTTCTTGAGGTAAAATACAGGGACAACAGCATATACGACGTACTTGAGATGACTGTAAACCAAGCGATTGAATTCTTCTCGGCGGATAATAATAAAACAACCCAGAAAATTGTTTTGCGCCTTAAGCCTTTGCAAGATGTTGGTCTTGGCTACATCAAGTTGGGGCAATCATCGAGCACGCTAAGCGGAGGTGAGAGCCAACGAGTGAAACTCGCATACTTTTTACAAAAAGACCAAGCAACTAAACCGCAACTTTTTATTTTTGATGAACCAACCACTGGGCTGCACTTTCACGATATAAAAAATCTCATCAACTCATTTGAAGCGCTAATACAAAAGGGGCATAGCCTTATCGTAGTAGAACATAACCTAGAAGTAATTAAATGTGCCGATTGGATTATCGACCTAGGGCCTGAAGGTGGGGCAAAGGGAGGCAATATAGTTGGGTGTGGAACCCCTGTGGACTTAACAAAAAACAATCATAGCTATACAGGTAGTTTCCTTTCCGCAAAAATCTAATGAAAAAAAGCCGCTAAAGCGGCTTCTCATATGGTTTTATGAGCGTTTATCAGTCCAACTTAAGACCAAACATAATGGCAACACACCCACTTTCCAACGTATCATCAATATTTGAGTTTGGGTTATTATGCACTTTCACAAAAATTATCAGCTGCTGTGTTGACTCTATCTTAAAATCCCAAAAGGGCAAATAATCATTTGAAACATTTGAGTATAATACTCTACGCTCAATATCCATTACCTGAAACTCAATCTTTCTTAATGACTCTGTACCGCAAACAGCTATTCGATAATCTTGTCCACTGTAAAATGTTTTAAAGAGTTCTGCATCCTCTCCTTCGGTAAGAATTGCAGCATTGTAGTTTCCGTCGTGAACATAAGGTGCAAGTTCTAAGCGACACACCCTTTTTGCAAAGTTTTTGCATTGAGCGGTTCCAGTAAAGGAACTCATTGTAAATAAACCAATAAAAAGTATGTAAACCAGTGATCTCATATTGAGTGCTTTTACATTATATACTTATTGCGAATTTCTTTCACTTTATCCTTAAGCTGATTGAACACGGCCGGACTAACTGATACAACATTTTTGCTTCTTAGGGTTGTTGTAGTAGAATTATCGGTTACCACTTCAATCCGAGAAACTGAAATTTGAATTTTATCGTAAATAGAATTTAACTCTTTCACATCCTTAAGTACGTAATTCACATCAGCATTCTCTGTATGCTGTTCAAGTAGTTTAATAACGGTTGTCATGGAAAGTTTCTGATCAACTATTCTATCTACCAGTTCATTGTCGGCAGAAGAGAAATCATCAACAAGTGATGTAGCTATATACAACCCCTCCAACCATCCTCCCACAAGAATTAATGAACCGATGGACACCCTATCATTCTCTTCAAGTATTGAATTGGTATTCAGAAAAGTTTCGGAAATAATCTCCATAATAACATCCCGATTGTTAACGTTTTCCTCAAGCTGTTGTATAACGCTATTGTCAATGGCATTAAGAATACCAAGCGCATCTGCTATTTTTTTGGATACAGTCATGTATTTAATGGAGGCTTGGGTTTGGTCAAAGAGGCTAGCGTAACTTAAATCTGTACTATAAATACCAAGGTTTAATGCCATGCTTTTGCTAGTAGTATAACGAGAAATATTCTCAACCGGATTAAGGATTTCAGGGTTGTACTGTGCACCTGATCGCTTTAAAATCATAGCAGTTTCCAGTGGCGAGGGTAAGGAATAAAAAATCTGCCGAGCTGTTTGCACGCCTGTTTTAGCAACCTCATCAACAACAATAGCATTTGCATCCACTTCAACCCTATCCTTTTTTGACGAGTCGGAAGCACAGCCAAAAATGACCAACGCAAAAATTAGCAGTACTAAACTTGCCTTTAATTTTATAAACCTGATTGTCATAGTACTTATAGATTTATATAATATCGCTAATTATTTACCAAAAAACCTTTAGTAAATTTAATGAAAAAACTTTGGCTTTTCTATTAATACAGTCCCGAAAGTATGATATTTTTTTTTGAAAACCTACAAATAGCTTAAAAGACTTTATAACATAATGCAAAAACCAGTATTATAACTATAGTATAGGTAATTAAAAGCATACATTTTGCAGTGGAATTTTTACAATTTCATTCAATTCATTTGTACATTTGCAATCCAAAAAGATAAAAAAATGACAGCGGAGAAGAGATTAAATAAGCAGAATGAACAGAGTTCAATTATTAGCGCACTAAAAACCAGTTCTGATGAAAAGGTTATAGCAATGCTAATAGACCTAAAAGAGCAAGGTGAACTATTCTATGTTGAAACGCTACTGGATATGCTTACTGGGAATATAACTAAAGTACTACAAAAGGTTGTTATGGAGTATATCTCTGACATAAAAATACAGGGTGCTGCTCAAATAATTTCAAACTATATTTCAGAAAAATTCCCAAAGTTCGATGTTACAAGCATTGTAACAGTTTCATGGCAAAGTCGATTAGATTTTTCACAATACCTCGACCCCTACTTCAAAGTACTTATCGACGGCAATTATATGGCTGCAATTGAAGCGTTTACAGTTATTGAGAACGCTCTTTACTCGCTTACAATTGATGAAGCTACTGGATATGAAGAGTTAATAAAAAAATCAATTCCTAAAGCTGATAAAGACAAGCAGCCGCTATTGCTCGAAATGGTGAACTTATTGGAAGAAGCAAAAAGAGCAATTGATTAAACAACTGCTCTCCTACTAATAACATCTCAGAAAAAAACTAATCATGATCTGAGTAATACTTCATAAACTGGCTACGCTCATAAACCTCTGGGTCGCCAATCTGTCCATAATTCATTTTCCCCTTAAAGTCCTCAATAGTACTTAACCCTTTCTTATCCATCCAAGCGGATAAAAAATCGATTAGACTCTTTATATGAGCATGTCCATGCTTATAGAGAGTAGAACAAACCTGGACGCTCTTTGCACCTGCCAGTAGCAGCTTAACAACTGCCTCACCATCGTGAACTCCCGTTGAGGCAGAAATGTCGATTTTAGGCACAACTTGACTAGCAATGGCTACCCACCGCAATGGGTCACGAATATCAGCAGGGTTACTAAATACCTCTGCCGCTGTAACCTTCATTTTATCGATATCAATATCGGGGGCAAAAAAACGATTGAAGAGTACAACCCCTCTTACATCACGATACCAAAGCTGCTCAATAATTCTTAGAGGGTTTGTGAAATGATCTCCCAGCTTAAATGAGAAAGGAATTGAAATAACCTTTTTAAGTTTCTCTGCTAGGGTAAAATACACCTCTTCATAATCCTCTGACTTTTTCCTACTATCCGTAGCAAGAATAAAAACATTTATCTCAAGGGCATCAGCACCTGCCGCCTGAATTTTTGCAGCAAAATCGATCCAGCTTGATGCGGAGAAACAGTTTATACTAGCCATTACGGGGATATCAACTGCTTTTTTTGCCTCCTTTATTAGTTCAAGATATTTATCAACACTATTGCTTCTTACATAGGCCCTCAGATAATCCTCTGCCTCGGGATAATCGGAATGTGCTGAAAGCGATCCTGTTTCCTGGAGGATTTGCTCTTCGAAAAGTGATTTTAGGACAACAGCTGCAGCACCGTTACTGGCCAATTTCTTTATTGACTCCACATTGGAAGTAAGACCTGAACTGCTAACAATAATTGGGTTTTTAAGCTTAAGACCCAGATAAGTTGTTTGTAGATTTGCCATTTTAGGTGCTTTTTAGAATGTATTTTAACTCGGGAAATATAGCCTTTTTTCACTTGTTACCATAGGACCTATCACCAAAAATGATACTCCCTACACGAACCATTGTGCTCCCCTCCTCAACAGCAATGCTGTAATCGCCCGACATACCCATTGACAGAACACTAAAATCGTTGCTGTTACCGAAATAATTCGACTTAACATCTTTATATAAAACAGACAATGAGCGAAACTCTTTTCTAACCTGCTCCATATCATCGGTAAACGTAGCCATTCCCATTAAGCCAATTACTTTAATATGGGTTAAATTCTTGTAGGCTTCGGATGAAAGAGTTTGCTTTAGTTCATCTGGACTTAACCCATATTTTGTGTCCTCCTCGGCAATGTGAACCTGAAGCAAACAATCTATGATTCTTTCGTTTCTTTTGGCCAATTTATTGACTTCCAAGAGTAATCTCATGCTATCGACGGAATGAATAAGACTAACAAATGGCGCAATATATTTTACCTTATTTCTCTGTAAATGACCAACAAAATGCCAATCAATATCTTTGGGTAAAAGCTCATATTTCTCCACCAACTCATTAACCTTATTCTCTCCAAATATTCTGTTCCCTCCAGCATACACCTCCATCATCTGTTCAGGTGAGTGTGTTTTCGATATGGGCACAACTGTTACTTCAGAAGGTAATTCGGTTTTAATTCTCTTTAAATTATCTAATATACTCATACAATTTGCTTTGTTACAAAGTTAACATACTAAACCATTATTAGCAATTCGTTGCCGCTCCCCATTTTTTTAAAAATACAATATAAAAAAATATCGGATAGCTAATGCCATCCGATATCCTAATTTTAATGAGATGTGTACAGCTAATCTAGACTATGAATAACCAAACCGCTTCTTAGTTTAGGCTCGAACCAGGTTGTTTTTGGAGGCATAATATTGCCAGTATCGGCAATAGTAATAAGTTGCTGCATTGAAACAGGATATAGTGCAAAGGCAACTGCCATTTCGCCACTATCAACACGCTCCTGAAGCTCGCCCAACCCCCTAATACCACCAACAAAATCGATACGTGTTGATGTTCTCAAGTCTTTAATATCGAGGATTTTTTCGAGTATAGTATTTGAAAGCACAGTAACATCTAGTACACCAATTGGGTCATTATCATCATAGGTGCCAGGCTTGGCTGTTAAGGAGTACCACTTTCCGCTGAGATACATACTGAAGTTATGCAAACTATTCGGCTTGTATATCTCTGTCCCCTTCTCCTCAATCACAAACGACTCGCCAATCTTTTCAATAAATTGCTCTGGAGTGTTCCCGTTTAGGTCTTTTACAACCCTATTATAGTCGATAATTTTGAGCTGATTATCGGGGAAGATAACTGCTAGAAAATAGTTGTACTCCTCTTTACCAGTATGGTTTGGATTTTTGCTTTTCTGCTCCTGACCAACTCTTGCTGCAGCTGCAGTTCTGTGATGACCATCGGCAACGTAAAGTGCTGGCTGTTGGGCAAATATCTCGGTTATTCGCTTAATTTTAGCATCCTCGTCAATTACCCAAAAATGATGACCAAAACCGTCCTCTGCTACAAAATCATACTCAGGCTTTTTGTTCTTAACTACATCATTTACAATGGTATCAATCTCACTTATTGCAGGATAAGCAAAGAAAACGGGCTCTATATTAGCATTCTGGTTGCGCACATGAATCATTCTATCCTCTTCCTTATCGGGACGGGTAAGCTCATGCTTCTTAATTCTACCCTCAACATAGTCCTCAAAATGGCAAGCTACAGCAAGTCCATACTGAGTTCTACCCTCCATGGTTTGAGCATAGATATAGTACGCTTCCTTTTGGTCCTGCACAAGCCAACCTTTGTCTTGCCACTTCTTAAAATTCTCAACCGCCTTATCGTAAGCTTCCTGTGAATGCTCATCAATAATTGGGTCGAAGTCAATTTCGGGCTTAATAATGTGAAGCAACGATTTCTCAGTTGCCTCTGCCTTAGCTTCCTCAGAATTTAGAACATCGTAGGGACGAGAGGCAACCTCTTTGGCCAGCTCTCTGGGTGGACGTATACCCTTAAATGGTTTAATATTTATCATATTATAAAAAATTAATTATTCTTAATAATACTCGTTTACTTTTATACAAACTCCTGCTTCAAAGGGAAAACCAGATTAAAACTGCATTTCCCTTTAAAGCAGGAGTTAATGGCCTAACCTAAGGAAACTACTTGTTAACCTGATAGGTGCGGTCGTCTTTTTTAATAAAGTTCACAATCTGGTTAGCAGATGCTAAACCGGCATTAACGTTTGCCTCAGATGTTTGAGCTCCCATTTTTTTAGCTGATGCTAAAACTCTTGCACCAAACTTCTCAACTAATTCTGCTTGGTTATCAGCTGCAATATCGGTTGCATATTTGAACTTTGGCTTTTCATTCATAATACGAACTAAGTCTGCCTCATTCATAACCTCTTTACGAGCAGTATTAATAATAATTCCATGTTCCGGTAAACGGTTCATTAAATCATAGTTAATACTTTGCTTTGTATCGGCATTTGCAGGCATTCCCAGCGAAATAATCTCACATTTATCATATAATTCTTGGGGATTTTTTACCGCAATAACACCATGTTCTTTCCCTAAAGCTGGGTTGCGAGCTAACGATGGAGAAAAAGCATATACTTCCATCCCAAAACCATTAGCTATGCGCGCTACAATTTTACCAATGTGACCAAAAGCGTGCAAACCAATTTTTTTACCTTTCAGTTCAGTTCCAGCTGTACCGTCAAAGCCATTTCTGGTAAGGTGTAGCAGGAAACCAAAAACAAGCTCTGCCACAGCATTCGAGTTTTGGCCTGGCGTATTCATTGCAACCACACCTTTTGCAGAGCAAGCTACAAGGTCAAGGTTATCGTAACCGGCGCCTGCACGAACCACAATTTTAAGTTTCTTTGCTGCTTCAATTACATCAGCTGTAACTTTATCGCTTCTAACAATCATTGCGTCAACATCGGCAACTGCCTTTAGTAAATCCGCTTTGTCTGTATACTTTTCGAGGAGTGCTAGCTCAAAACCTGCACCTTCAACAATCTTTTTAATACCTTCAACCGCTTCCTTAGCGAAAGGTTTTTCGGTTGCTACCAAAACTTTTGCCATATGTATTTGTCTTTAATTGATTTATAATACTACCTAAATATGAAAAAAATGGGCTGGAGCAGTAAAGCCCAACCCATTTAATTGTAGAGTTTAGGCGTTTTTCTTTTCAAATTCTTTCATGCAATCAACAAGAGCCTGTACGCTTTCGGTTGGACAAGCATTGTAAATAGAAGCGCGGAAACCTCCAACAGAACGGTGACCTTTAACACCAACCATTCCAGCATTTTTTGCAAATTCCATAAATGCTGCCTCTTTGTCTTTGTGCTCCTCAGCCATTACGAAGCAAACGTTCATTATTGAACGATCCTCTTTTACTGCGGTACCAACAAACATCTTGTTGCGATCAATCTCGTTATATAGAAGTTCAGCTTTGTGCTTATTTATCTTATTCATTGCTGCAACACCACCTAGTTCTTTAACCCACTTCAAAGTTTCATTCATCACAAAAATAGGAAGTACTGGAGGAGTATTGAACATTGAGTTGTTCTTTGGTTCAGAACCAATGTGTGTTTTGTAATTCACCATGCTAGGAAGTGTTCTTTGAACAGTCTCCAATATATCCTTACGAATGATTACAAAGGTTAAACCAGCAGGTCCAACGTTTTTCTGCGCACCACCATAAATCATAGCATATTTCTTAATGTCAATGGGGCGGCTCATAATATCCGAACTCATATCGGCTATAAGGCTAACAGGGCTATCGATATCCTCTTTTAGTTCAGTTCCATAGATGGTGTTATTGGTGGTAATGTGAAAATAATCAGCATCGGTTGGAATTTTGTAACCTTTTGGAATATAGGTGTAGTTTTTATCAGACGAAGTAGCAACTATCTCTACCTCACCATAAAACTTAGCCTCTTTAATAGCTTTTTTCGACCAAACACCAGTATCTAAATATGCTGCCTTCTTATTTAGGAAGTTTGCTGCTAGAGTATAGAATTGTGTTGAAGCTCCACCGCCAAGGAAAAGAACTGCATAATTATCAGGAATACTTAGCAAATCTCTCCAAAGTTGCTCAGCTTCAGCCATAACTTTTTCCCAACCTGGGGTACGGTGAGAAATCTCTAAAATTCCTATGCCGGTATTATCAAAATTACGAATGGCATCAATTGTTGCCTCAATAGCTGGTCTTGGAAGGACACATGGACCTGCATTAAAATTATGTTTCTTCATAGTTGCAAATTGTTTTAAACTGTTACACAAATCATTGAATTTTTGTCAAATTTCTAACTATTTTTCCATATTTCCTAATAATAAGGTATATTATAAAGCATTAAAGTTCCTATTGAACATACCGAAAAATCAGTGGTATGGGTAGGGAAAAGTGCCAATTTTATAGAACCATTAATTTTCCGCTTACAAGTTCTGGAACCTTATCGGTACTATTAGGTGTGAAGCAATACTTAAGCACATCATCAAGACCTAGTTTTTTTAGCCTATGCCTTTGGGCAACCAGTTCAAGATAAGCGAAAACATCATCTTTGGCCAACGACCAAAACTGCAACGAAGCTTGAACCGAATCACTTTTAGTAGTAAAACCAGAATCGCTTAAAATAACATCTGCCAATGCACCCGCAAAAAGGGCATCCTCCAAGCAAAAGCGCCCCTTCCATCCAGCACAAAGTATCATTACATTACCAGTTTCCTTTTGTTTTACCCATTTGGCTACTGCAGCCAGGTTTGGGAAAGAACCAATGGCTACACTTAATCCATCCGATGCTTCTACTATGGCTCTAGTGCCATTGGTTGTACTGTAGGCAATATCCTTACCTGCAATTCTATCGGCTGTAAAGTTAAATGGGGAGTTACCAAAATCGGCAAATTCAAGGGTCTTGCCATCCCGCTCAGCAGCTACCATGTACCCTTTTTCTTTGGCAATTCTAGCCTCTTCAATGGTTGGTATCGGGATAATGCTTCTTGCCCCATTGGCAAATGCAGCACAAATTGCTGATGTTGCTCTAAGTACATCAACAACCACAACATGCGAATTCAAGATATCGTAATACTCTAGGTTTTCAGGATTGAAGCAAACCTCTACTTTTCTTTTATCCATTGCTATTTAAGAATTTAAGGTGTAAAGACGATAGAATATCGAACTTTACACCTTAAAGTTATGCTAATGCCTAATTGCTACTTCTTGTAAATGGGAAATTTAACAATTTTAGCCTTAAGATCCTTGTTTCGAATTCTAATAAAAATCTCTGTATCGGCCTTAGCAAGGGGTGTTAAAACGTATCCCATTCCAATACCTTTCTTCATCATTGGAGACATAGTACCCGAGGTAACCTCTCCAATTACCTCACCTTGTGCATTAACAATTTCGTAATGCTGACGAGGAATGCCCCTATCAATCATTTCGAAACCAATTAACTTACGCTTAAGACCTTTGGCTTTTTGCTCTAACAAATAATCCTTATCAATAAAATCTTTGTGGTCAACAAATTTAGTTATCCAACCCAAACCAGCCTCAAGAGGCAATCTGTTTTCATCAATCTCGTGCCCGTAAAGGCAAAAGCCCATTTCAAGGCGAAGCGTATCACGAGCACCAAGCCCAACGGGCTTAATTCCATACTCTTCGCCAGCCTCAAAAACTGCCTTCCATATTTTTACAGCATCCTCCTTGGCACAATATATTTCGCAACCACCAGCACCAGTATAGCCATTTATGGAAAAAACAACATCTTTTACACCTGCAAAATTAATCCTCTTAAAAGTGTAGTATTCCATGTCCATTATCGGCTCTTCGGT
>CALGIR010000034.1 GCA_937915475.1 uncultured Bacteroidales bacterium | reverse complement strand
GCTCTTGATCAACCTGCTAAAGTTGTTGTGGATACATGCTGGGGTCGCCACCTGTTACCACAACAACTTTAGCAGGTTGATCAAGAGTATTCTTTACTATATTTTCAACCTTAACTGGAGGGAAGTTTTTGGGATTCCACGTAAACTTAGCGTCGCACCAACTACACCCAATGTCGCATCCCCCAATACGGATAAAATAGGCAGCTTTGCCAGTGTGGTAACCCTCACCCTGTAATGTGTAAAATTCTTCAACCAACGGAAGTAGTTTGCCGTTATCTAATTGACCTATATCAATATGCATGTTTATTTCTAGTTTTCTTTACCAAACAGAAGTTCACGGTCCCTTACTATTGCGTCTTTAGTCCATTCTTCGGGAGTTATGCGCCAGTTATTAGGTTTTGATGGGGTAATTCTCCCACTGTTTTCTATCCAGTTCATGAGGTAGTATCGCATATCCTTCGATGATACGCTTATAATTCGTTCACTAATTTCTTTGTCCGACAGGCCAACCCCTTCGGTTAAATGTCCACCCCCGCCATTTCCCCTATATGAGTTTATGGCAATTCGGTATATTTTGTCGGGGTCGAAAGATGTTCCGTCCTCCATTGATTCAATAGACACTCGGCTACCAACAGGTTTAGAAAGGTTAACCTCATAATTAATTCCCGCAGCACTATCAAAATTGTAATAACTCGATTTGAGAAACGCTCTTCCACGCCTGTTAATTATAGGGATACCGTTTTCATCTGTTTTAAAGAGAAGCATATTATCGTTTGCTGATTCCATAGTCTTCATCCACAGGCTATACGAAAATTCAAGGTAGTCTTTTATTTCGCTACCCTTGAGTTCCATAATATACAACAGGTTATCGTAGCTGTAAAGTTTAAACATATCCCTTACAAATACGTCACCCTGATCGATGGATGCATCGAAGAAAAGTGGTGCTGCAAAAGAAATATCGCATTTTGATATTCCTAGCTGAACGGCATGAACTAGGTTTACAAAGGCCGATGGTCCAAAGTACGCATCGTGCGTAGTTGTTGATTGGGTAAATTTCCCTATTCTTCTGTCAACAAACGCTTCAATTTCAGATGCAAAGTCAGAGAATAAGCTAATATAGTATGGACTGGGTATCAGATTGCTCATGGGTATCAGCTTCGCGCTTATTATTTTGTTTTTTACCCTATTATCTGCATCAAGTTCGATATCAATTGTTACGTCAGAAACATGTTGTGCTCTAGCGCCAGGGTCAACTATAAGTATGCTATCACCCTTGCTATTAACTACTTTTTTTATTGTACGGTCATGATCGTGGCCAATAAGAATAAGGTCGAAACCTGGCACTTGTTCGGCTACTAGTTGCGATGCATTTTCGTTTAAGTGCTTGATAGGGTTTGCCCCTCCGTAACTAGCATCGTGGCCAGAGTGGAATAGTCCAATAATTAGGTGAGGATCCTCATAAATCCTAATAGAGTCAATCCATTGCTTTGCTGTTTCAACCATATCCTTAAATTCCATATTTGGCCAAAGGCTAGGCGACAACCATTTAGGGATACCGGGTGTGGTGAGCCCCAAAACGGCTATCTTAATATCTTTTTTATAGATTATGGTATAAGGCTCAAAATAAGGTTGCTGGGTCCGAGTGTCAATAATATTAGCTGATAACCAGGGGAAGGTAAAATCATCAACTAGTTCATCGTATATTGCAGGGCCAGCTTCAATATCGTGGTTTCCAACGCTTGCAGCATCGTAACCCATAAAGTTCATTACTTTTGAGACAATATGCTGGCTTGCGGTATCGATGTAGTTGGAGTAGTACACTGTTGGTTGCCCCTGCAAAAAATCGCCATTGTCAAGTAGTACAACCTCGTGGCCAGAGGTACCCTTTATCAACTCAACATAAGTGTTAACCTGGGCTAAACCATGGTCAATTGCTTTATTATTAATATAATCAAAAGGGAAGAGGACTCCATGTACGTCGCTAGTGTGAATAACCCTGATAGTTACATTTTTTTGCGCTAGAATGCTAGTGCATTGTAATAGGATTAAGAATATTGAGAGTGGAAACAGGCGAAACATTTTCATTTTTTTTTGCAAATATATCGGTTAGACATTTAATAATCTATAAGGTTGAATATGATTATAGCAAATTTAATGCCTATTTATTGCATTGATATCTCTAAACATTGCACTATTTGGGATGTTTAGGCCTTTATAGGTTGTTTAGGGCATGTTAAATAACAGCTAATTAATTGTAAGCCATTAATGCCTCAGCCTTTTTAGTGAAATTACAATTATATCCTTTTTGTTCCCCTGATCTTTAAAATCGATATGCTTTAGTGTTATCATATTTCGGTGTCTCTGTCTTATGCTGTACTCATAATCCATTCCCAAGTCCGAAATGATTAATTTATTTCTAACTCTAATCCATGTAAAAGCACCTTGTTTGTCAATACCAGTTCCATCGTGATAGAATTTAATCGTTTCTCCACTGGTTTCAACAGTATTTATTAGCTTATCTTCTTTCCACATTTCCTCTTTCATAATAACCCAGGTACCATAAATGTTATATTCAAGAATGCACGATGTTGTAAAGAGTATGCAAACAGCATAAGCCAATATGTACCAAGGTATTCTGTTGAATACTGTTTTCGAATTACCAGTCATATTTATACCTTAATTTTGTACTATCAAATTTTTGAAGATTGTATAACTTTCCAAATGCATTATTTGTAGTAAAATAATGATACCCTAAATATAAGGTAGTTTACGTGTTATGGTCATAAAAATAGTTACTTAATCTTTTAAGGTGCAAAGTTAAAAAATAGCTCTATTTTAGTGTAAACTTTTAAGGACTATTTTGTTATGCAAAGAGCATATTTAAGGACTATAGTTCTTCTTTTTTCTATTATTCCTTCAATTGCCTTCAGTCAGAATTCGATTGAGAGCCTTGAACAGCTAATGATTAGTGCAGAGAGCGAAGAACAGATTTCACTGATGATCGAACTTGGTACAGCATTAATTGATACCGATCAGGATAAAGCCCTGGAATTGGGACTTAAGGCCGCATTTTTGTCTAAACGAATAGGGAATCAACTCCAAGAGGGGAACGCTATCCTTTTGATGGGTAAGGCAAGTTTAGCTGCTCATCAGCCCGAAAATGCAATCCGCTATTTCAACAGGGCTCTAAATCATTTTGAAAAAAATAGCCAAAGACTATACCAAGCACATGCCCTTGTTGGTATTGCCGATGTATATTGCAATGAGCTAAATTATAGTTTAGCAACAAGTTATCTCACCGATGCACTTACAATTGCTCGCACTATTGATACATCTCTAAGTATTGATATCCATAAGAGGTTAGGTGATATTGGCATTAGAATGAATAACTACTCCAAAGCTTATGCTGAATTCTCAAGTGTACTCAAAATTCTCGACGAGAAGAATATTCTCAGTGTTTCCCAACAGCAGCTTGAAGCTTATGCCCATGGACAAATGGGGTTTATTTACCGCAATATGGGTAGTTTTAATCAAAGCCTTACCGCCTATCGAAAAGCAACAAATGTTTATTTGAAACTTGGTGATAGGCGCATGGAAATAGTTGATAAGCAGAATATAGGTTACTCTTTCTATCTAATGCAAGAGTACGACAGTTCTCTGGTATACTATAATCAGGCTTTAGCCTTTTACCGTTTGCAAAATGATTCGGTGTCGCTAATTGCAGTTCTGCTTAGCGTGGGCGATGTTTTTTTTGAAAAGGGACAGTATCGCCAAGCAGTCGCCAATTACAATAATAGCTATGAAATAGCTATTAGGCTCAATATGGTAGAGGATCAGGTTACTTCGTTAGTCAATATTTCGAGATGTTTTAACGCATTTGGCGATTTTCCCTCTTCTCAAGATTATCTTTCAAAGGCTCTCGAAATTGCCCGGCGAGAGGGATTGACCAATTCTGCTGCTGATGTTTACATGTATCTCTCGCAGCTTAACGAACTAGATGGCAAGTATTCCAAAGCGCTCGAATTTCATAAGTTATGGGCAGAGCTCCGTGACTCAATATATAGTGAGCAAAGTGGACAAAAGATGGCACGGATGCAGATTCTATACGAGATAACACAGAAAGAGCGTGAGAACGAAATACTTAGGCAGTACAATGAGATTGGAGAGTTACAGCTTATTAAAACCAGTTACCAACGAATGGTTTTCATTGTGCTTGCGCTATTCCTTTTTGCCCTCTTAGTGCTTTTTGGGTTTTTCTATCAATCGAAAAAGAAGGAGTTTGAAAAGCAGAAAGAAACAGAGCAGCGTATTATTGAAATGAATAAAGCCCTCGAGCGTAGAATGATCTCTGAGATAAAGAAGCAGGAGAAGCAGCAGCTTCTTCTAGCCCAAAAATCAAAACTTGAATCGTTGGGCACACTTACAGCAGGCATCGCACATGAGATAAATCAACCCTTAGGTGGAATATCCATGGGACTAGATAATATTTTGCTAAGGCTATCCGATAAAACATTGTCAGATCATTACCTTAAGGAAAAGATAAATCTTATGTTTGATAATGTTGATAGGGTCAAAAAAATTATAGAGCATACCCGAAAATTTTCACGATCGCACAAACCTGCATCGTTTGAAAGTGTTGACTTGAATGACATAATAAACAGCGCACTGCTCATGGTAAGTGCACAGTTTAAAAGTCATAGTATTACGCTTAACCTAAACCTATCGGAAACAATTGAACCCGTTGTAGCCGATAAGTTTAAGCTCGAACAGGTTGTGCTAAACCTTTTAAGCAACGCTATATATGCAGTTGACGAGAAGGCCACCACCGTTCCTAATCCAGTAGAGTACGATAAAATTGTAGAGGTAAACACCAGTGAGGACAAGGAGTTTGCCTACATTTCGGTGTTTGATAATGGTCGCGGTATTAAGCAAAAAAATTTAGAGAAGATCTTCGATCCATTCTTTACTACCAAAAAACAGGACAAGGGAACTGGACTAGGCCTTTCAATCTCCTACGGTTTTATCAAAGATATCCTTGGCGATATTATTGTTGAAAGCGAAGAGGGTGTATTTACAAAGTTCGAAGTAAAAATTCCAAAATTCTAGTGTATGGTACAACTTAGCATTCTTATTCTCGACGATGAGAAGATATTTAGAGATGAAATTCGAGAGTTTCTTGAGAACGATTCTTTTATAGTGCATTCAGCTGCTTTGCCCTCAGAGGCTTTCCCCGTACTTGAAAAGCACGAGATTGATATCCTAATTCTCGATTTAAGATTACCAAAGATGGATGGTTTTGAAGTGCTCGAGAAGGTTAAGAAACTATACCCGCATATTGAAGTAATAATGATTACGGGGCATGGCGATATGGATGCCGTAATTCAGGCTATGCGGATGGGAGCGGTTGAGTTTTTCCCCAAGCCTTTTCGTTTGCTCGATATGAAAACTGCTATAAGGCGTACCCGTCGTTTTATCGACCTAAACCATAGGCTTAAGGAGATTAACCAGTCGTATCAGTTAATGTCAAAGGACTTGCGTGATAACGTTGGCTACGAGATGGTTGGTAGGAGTAAGGCAGTTCAACAGGTTATTGATTTAATGCGAAGAGTTGCTAAGGTTGATAATACCTCTGTTTTTATTACAGGCGAGAGTGGTACAGGGAAAGAGCTTATAGCAAGGGGTATTCATTATCTTAGCAATAGGGGCGGTAAGTATTTTCATGCGGTTAACTGTTCTGCAATACCCGAAACGCTCTTCGAAAGCGAGTTTTTTGGCTACAAAAAAGGCGCCTATACTGGAGCCGAAGAAGAGAAGGCTGGCTGGTTTGAGATTGCCAATGGGGGAACGCTTTTCCTCGATGAGATTGTTGATATGCACCCCTTGCTGCAAAGCAAACTTTTACGGGTTCTTGAGGACAGGAAGGTTCGTCGATTAGGTGCCACAAGTGATGTGTCAGTAGATGTTCGCATAATTGCGGCAACTAATCAGGATGTTCAGGGTTGTGTTGAGGAGAATAAATTTAGGACAGACCTTTTTTATAGGCTTAATTCATTTGAGATAAATATTCCACCCCTGCGCGAACGCCCCGAGGATATTCCTGTATTGCTAAATTACTACATACAAACCCTTAGCAAGAAGCTGAATAAAAAAATTACAGGAGTTGATAATAAAGTAGTGGCTGCAGCATTGTCGTATCCATTCCCTGGTAATGTTAGAGAACTCCGAAATATGGTTGAACGGGCTATTATTTTATCCGACGGCGATAAGCTTACCGTAAATGAATTTGCCTTTGCTGGTTTAAAGGATGTTGAGGTAGATGAGGCTGATATCAATGTTGAAGAAACATTCGATTTAGATAAAATTGAAAGGCTTACAATTATTAAGGCGCTTGAGCGGGCTGATAATAAGAAAACCGAAGCAGCAGAGCTACTTAACATTACAAGGCAATCACTCGATAGGCGTTTAGAAAAATATGGAATTATACTAGATTAATTCGGCTATTAGTTCCTTGTAGATGTTGTAGTTATCCTCATCAAAGCAAATAAAAACTACCTGTTTAGGGGTTTTGTTTTTTGCCAAAAAATCCTTTGTAGTTTTTATGGCTATTCGGGCTGCCATACGCTTAGGAAAACGGTAAACCCCTGTGCTAATATTCGGGAAAGCAACAGATTTAAGTTTATGCTCTTTAGCTAAAGCTAAACTATTGCTGTATGCATTGCGGAGTAGGTCGGGTTCTCCCATTGTGCCATCCGTCCAAACTGGACCAACTGTATGTATAACATGCCTTGCCTTAAGGTTATAGCCTTTGGTAATTCTGGCTTCGCCAGTTGGGCAGCCACCAATGGTTTTGCACTCGTCCAATAGCTGTGAGCCTGCAACCCTATGAATTGCCCCATCAACACCGCCGCCGCCTAGTAGCGAAGTATTAGCAGCATTAACAATTGCATCAACCTTTTGGGTTGTAATATCTCCGAGTACTAAGCTAATTCTATTTTCCATAACCATACAATCATTAGTTGACTATAAATATACTAATTCTTGCGCAAAACGGATAATTTGCAATTTAGAGTTTTGGCTAGAGAATATCCTACCTAATCTTTGCCCCAAGCTCCTTGTCGAAGGCATTCATTAGGTTCTGCATTGTTTTATCAATCTGCTTATCGGTAAGCGTTTTATTCTCATCCTGCAGTGCAAACGAAACAGCATACGATTTTTTTCCCTCTTCAATGTTTTTACCTTGATAAACATCAAATAGGTTAACGCGTTTAATGAGCTTGCGCTCAGTTTTCTCTGCAATATCCTTTATTTGGGCAAAGGTTACGTTTTTATCAATAAGTAGCGCAAGGTCGCGTCTTACCTCAGGATATTTTGGTATTTCAGAGAATAGCACCTTTTTTACTCTGGCTAAATCGAATGCCTTATCCCAATTAATTTCGGCAAAGAAAATGGGTTGCTTAATGTGGAATGCTTTGGCAATTTTATCTAATATTTTACCCGCATAG
>CALGIR010000033.1 GCA_937915475.1 uncultured Bacteroidales bacterium | reverse complement strand
AAAATTACAGATTTTTATCTATAACTTAGTCCGATGATTTATGGGGCTAATACACACGGGCGTATAAATGTGCTTTAACTCCTTTCGAATAATATCATGTTCGTCATAATAAACGTAATTAAAATATTCGTTTTTAGCTTGATCGCGCCCAATATTTAATGAAGTTGTTATTACATAAGCCTTTTGCCTAACTGCTAAATCATCTATTCTTTTTAACATTTCATAGCCAACATCAATGCATGTTTCACAATCATAACCATCATACAATAGAATTACTTTGCATTCTGCATTTATCGAATCACCTAAAATGGTTACAATTGAGTTAATCCTCTTTCCTAAAACAGCACTCCTTTATTGCTCAAAATATTGTTAACTTTAAGGTTCTTAGATTTATCGTTTGAATCTTTAGTAGCACAAGAACCTAATATTACCAAGAATAGAACTATTGTTAAATAACTTTTAGTAATCATACCGAATCAATTCTGCTGTTGAACCATTAAATGCAACTATTTTATTACCTGAGATACAAAATGATTTGAACCAACCATCTCCCAAATTTAATAATCGAACGGGTTTTATTGCATCACCTTCTAATTCTAGCTCTAGTAAAGTATTTTTATACTTCTCATCGTTTTTGCCAACCGTTGTTATAAGAATAAAAATATTATCTTCACACACATACGACTCTGGAAAGAATTGAAAATACGAATTCTCGGCATAATTATTCCTTTCCACATACTCGATGATTTTTTTAATCTGGTCAATGCTACTTAAATCAAAACTAGTAACAAATTCACCTGCTAAAGTATAAACATCAATAAAAGGCTGACAATCCGCTATAGCAACAATTTTACTGTCTAAAACATGTACGTGTCTTTTATTCTTAATTCTACTTTCACGTGGAGTTCTATACTCTGTTGATCTACCAAAAAACTGAGCTGAATCTAATTTGTAATAATACCTTGAAATACTGTATTGGGAATAAAAACTTGAAAAATAAATTTCACTATTGTTTACAGCAAACCTCATACCCGAAGAAAAACTATGCTGAGACAACAAATCTATGGTCTGTAAATGCTCTTCTGAATTAAACAATTCAAAACTCCTTTTGCTGTCATTAAATACAAATATTGTATCGTTATATACATATATATCCGATGCACCCAATAGCTCTCCCGGTCCCTTGCCTTTTTGCCCCAATATTTTTTGAAGCTCAAGATTTTCATTTAAAATAAGTATTTGATCTCGTTTATAATCCGATGCATAATATTTCCCATTGTAGTAAAATAAGGAACGAATATCTGAAATATAGCTTGAATCCCTTAGCTGGTTTATAGATAAATCCTTTTCCAAATTAACTGTAGGTAAATGACTAGTATCATCCTTACATGATGTACCTGACAGCATATAAATAAAAAACAACAAAAGGTATGTTTTTTTCATACTTAAAAATATTAAATTTAGGGCTATAAAAAATTATAGCCCTAAATAAATTAACAATCAGTTCTTTTGCCATCACATTCTACCCATTGCCAACCTCTCTCACATGTTTGACCAGTGCATGAAACAGAACCCTGATTACCACAATTTGATGTTACTGTACAAGAGTAACCACCACCACCACTGGCATCATCTGTACTCATAATAATATCAGGTTGAATGTGCGCATAAGCTTTTACTGTTAAATTACCAACAAACAATGCAGTTATTACTGCAAGAGTATAAATAAAGTTTTCATAATCAAATTATTTTTGATGAGTAAATATTAAAATTAATGAACCATGTACTTTACTATGTTATCAATTTTATCATAATAATCGGTTGTTAATGATGGAAATGAATCTGAGGGCGCATAGAAACATACCGCTTTCCCTTTATGAACTAAAAAATAGATAATTGAACTATTTTGAAATCCTTCGTAAAAATCATTTGGCAATCTATATGTATTTTCACTCAAGCCATGCTGGTCTATAAATATTTTAAAGTCCCTTTCGTTTAAGCCCTCAACTCCAATTAGGGTTTCAATATTTTTTATTGCGCTAATGCTTTCCACCATGCCTACATGTTCTTGAAAACATGTACCACATCCTTTTGCATTATATAGCAGAACGAGGGTCGTTTTGTCTTTTGACTGAAGATGGATGCTTGTGCTATCGCTACTCTTGGTGTATATGGGTTTACTTAGGTTTAAATGGAAGAATGAGAAGTCGTACGAGTGGAAAAAACCCTCTTTTAGCAGCAGGTTCTCGGTACGGAGTAATTCGCATGCCCCATTTCTTAAAGAAGAGAGCTCACTTTTTAGCTTCAAGTTGTACCGTAATAAGTAAATACTGAAAGTTGCCAAAAATATAGTCAGGAACAGAATGGCGGCAATAAAGAATGTGTTTTTTCTCATAACAATCAGATATTAAAGTAGTGGAGTTGTGACGTACTGTATTTTATTACAACTCTGCCCTTAGAGGAATCCATGAAACACAGTGGTACATATCCTTGGTGCTACTGCCGTAGATTTTTTTGTTTTTAAAATCAAAGGCTAGATTTGCAAAGGCAAAATCTGTTTTAATCTCGCTAATTTGGTTTCCATCCCAGTCGTAAACCAAAATAGAGGTTCCATTAAGCTCATCTTGCTCAAATTCGGCCTGGGTTATTCCCGCATTCCCAATGTAGATGTGTTTTTCGGTTGTGTGTACTTCCCAACAATAAATCATTGATGATGCTGATGGAAGAAGGGAGTTATTTTTAAAGATGGGTACTTCATATTTTTCAGTAGTTTTAATGGTTTTGTATAGCGTTCCATCCTCGTTAAGGATATATACATAAGGGAAATACCTTAATGCTACTATGGTTTTATTTAATGCAGAATTGTAGGCTATTGCCGAGTAGTAGGCGTATGCTTTAGTATTCTGGTTAAGTGAGTAAGGTAGCTTTGGCTGGTGGTCAAACTTCAGAACGTTCCCATTCTTGGCTAGCTGCATTACCATGGCATCGCCTGTCAGGTCACCATAAACCCAGCCATTGCTTGTTATTCTAATCATTGTAGAAATGGTTATGCTTGTGGGTAGTTTAAGCTGTTTGGCATTTGCTAAATCGCAATTAAGGATATCATCATAAGATATGCTATATACATTTTTTGAATTAACATCCACAATGGTGACAACCTCCTTGTAATCGTCGCTGTAGGCATCACTAATGTACAAAAATTCATTAGGTCCTCTGCCTCTTAAACCAAACTTCTTAACGGTTTTCGTTTTAAGATCAACTAGTTCAAATATGGTGTCACGATCATTATTTATCAAAAGTAAATGATCCTTTAGGTATATTAGAAACGAAGGACAAAATGATTCGTGATTTATGCTAGTTACTTTCTCTTCATAAGTTTTTAAAGAATTGTGTGTTGTGTTGTTTTTACAAGAGATGAGAAGTATTAAGTTGACACATATTAGGAACGCCATTCTTGTTGGTAGTTTCATAGTTGGATGTATTAAAGTTTAGAGTAGTTGATTTTCATTTTTTTTAAACTTATTTTGGTTAGCAGCGGAGCACACGCAATAGTGCGCTCCGCTAAATTGATTAAAAGTAACAAGTACCTGGGTCGCTAAAGGTTTTTGCTTTTGTTTGAGTACAAATGCCACAAACGAAAATCGTAGTACCACCGCCTAAAAGTGGTGTAGTATAGGTGCTGTAGCAGGTAGCACTGTTACCACCACCACCACCACCATTATCTGCACATCGTATAACATCATGTTGCGCGTAAGTGTTTGCTGTTAGGTAACCACCAAGCATTGCAGCTACGGCTACCAAAATTAAAACTTTCTTCTTCATTTTTCGTTATATTTGTATGTTTTTATTCTGCGCGGCAGCCCACCTTATCCAGAGGATTTATTTCGGGTTGCTGCGCTTTTTTTGTCCCTTAGGGTATGGGTAACCCCACCTTACTTTTGCGGGGCTTAGGTTTCCCCCT
>CALGIR010000032.1 GCA_937915475.1 uncultured Bacteroidales bacterium | reverse complement strand
ACTACCACCATCGGCAGTAACATTTCCGCCTGAGGTTGCAGCTGTTGCAGTAATACCTGACGGAACTAGAGTTGAAACGGCAGGAACATTTGTTTCGCCACCATCGGTAATTATCCAGCCATGGGTATCTGTAAGAACAGCTCTGGCAGCAGTAGCAGCCCCAGGGGAATACTTACTATTACCAGCATGGAAATTAACTCCACTTTGCACAGCTTGCCCTGCCCATTCGATAAGCAAAGTGTTATAGCTGGCTACTGATAGCGTTACCTCTTTAAGCATATCGGTCATATCGTTAACCTTGCTCACATTCCATCCGCCAATATCCTGATTAAAGGATGTACAACCAGAGAACATATGGGATGTGCTGGTTACTGTTGATGGCAGATTCGCTGGAGCTTGGGTAAGGTTTGTTGCCCCTTTAAAAGCACCGCTGAGCGAAGTTAAACCAACATCACCAAAATTTGTAACCTTAACTAGCTTGTCGATATTAGGGGTTACACTATTCTCATTTCCAAAATGTGTGAGGGAACCAATAATTTTTACGGTATAGGTTCCTTCTGCCGCGTAGGTATGCTCATGATTCCCCGCTGCGGTATAAGTATCGCTAGCACCATCGCCCCAGTAAACAGTTGCATTTACTGTGCCATTAAGGGGTAGCGAAATGGTTGTGCCTACCGATAGGTTGGTGTTAAACTCTAGTGTTACTGGGTTTTGTGTTGTAAGCACCATGATTTCTCCGTATTCGGTACCATTGGCATTGGTTGCAAAGGCACGAATATAGTAGGTTGCGTTCTCGGTAAGCCTGGTAATGTTACAGGTAAAAGTACCTTCCACAGCCTCACTAAATAAAACACCTATTTTATTGTCAAGCGTTAAATCGTCAGAAGAACCCCAGATTACCCCACTATTCGTAACAGGGCTACCGCCATCGCCAATAATATCTCCGCCAGCGGTTACAGCTGTTAATGTTATTTCTGATAGTGGCAAGGTTGAAACAACAGGAGTATTCGATTCACCTCCATCGGTAATTATCCAACCATAGGTATCGGTTAGTACAGTCCTTGCATCAGCCGCTGCGCCAGGTGAGTACTTGCTGTTTCCGCCATGGAACTCGATACCATTTTGTACGGTTTGCGCTGCCCACCCAATAAGCAAGCTGTTATAGTTTGCTTTTGAAAGCGTTACGTTATTGAACATACTTTTCATGGTAGTAACTTTACTCACATCCCATGAACCAATATCCTGGTTAAATGCTTTGGCAGAAGCGAACATAAAGTCCATGTCGGTAACCTTGCTCACGTTCCAACTCCCAATATCTTGATTAAATACATGGGTAGAAGAAAACATAGCTCTCATATTGGTAACATTGCTCACATCCCAAGAGTTTATATCCTGATTAAAAGATGTGCAAAAACCAAACATGGTGGATATGTCCGTTACTGTTGATGGTAGAGTATTTGGAACCTGAGTCAGATTATGTGCCTGGTAAAAAGCACCAAAAAGTGTTGTTAACCCAACGTCACCAAAACTTGTTACCGCAACCAACTTTTTGATATTAGGGGTAGTACTATAACCGTACCCAAATTGAGTTAGGGTTCCCGAAATTTTTACGGTATAAACTCCTTCTGCTGCATAGGTATGACTATAACTTCCCGCTGTGGTATAGGTATCACTATCGCCATCGCCCCAGTAAACGGTTACACTTACCGTACCCCGAAGAGGTAGGGTAATAGTTGTACCAGCCTCAAGGTTAGTGTTAAACTCTAAAGTCATTGGGTTGTTGATTTTAAACTCTATGCTTTCACCATATCCTGTGCCATTGGCGTTGGTTGCGTAGGCACGAACATAGTAGGTTGTACCCTCGGTTAGCCCAGTGATATTACTTGAGAAAGTACCCAATCCACTTCCTTCAGTAGTAATACCCATATTATTACCTATGGTTGGATTTGCCGAAGTACCCCAAACCAAACCACAAGCTGTAACAGAACTACCTCCATCAAAGGCAACATCACCACCTGATCTTGCGGTTGTTAAAGTAATTTTTGATGGTGCAAAGGTCGATACAGCTGGTACGCTTATCTGCCCACCATCGGTAATACTCCATCCATTAGTTTCTGTTAAAACATTTCTTGCATCCGTGGCATCACCAAGTGAGTACTTGCTGTTTCCGCCGCTAAACACAACTCCGTTTTTAACGGTTTGCGCTGCCCACCCAATTAGGATGTTGTTATAGTTAACTGTTGAGAGCGTTGTATTTGTAAACATACCATCCATGGTAGTTACAGAGCCTATACTCCACGAGCTTATATCCTGATTAAAAGAAGCACAATCAGAAAACATTAGCTCCATAGAAACAACATTGCTCACCTCCCATCCGCTAATATCCTGGTTAAAAGATGTACAACCAGAAAACATATAGGTTGTGTAGCTTACTGTTGACGGAATACTAGCAGGAACCTGAGTAAGGTTTTTTGCCCCTTTAAAAGCGCCACTGAGCGAAGTAAGCCCGATATCGCCAAAACTTGTTACCGCAACCAGCTTATCGATATTGGGGATTCCACCATAACCATTTCCAAATCGCTGCAGGGTCCCAACAATTTTTACGGTATAGGTTCCCTCTGCTGTGTAAGTGTGACCTCTGTTTCCGGCTGAAGTATAGGTATCGCTGCTGCCATCGCCCCAATCAACGGTAACATCAACCGTACCTTGCAGAGGTAGCGTAATGGTTGTGCCTTCCGATAGATTTGTATTAAACTCTAAAACCATTGGACTTTTGGTTGTAAACTCCCTATTTAAACCGTATACTGTACCATTGGCGTTGGTTGCGTAGGCACGAACGTAGTAGGTTGTACCCTCGGTAAGCCCAGCTATATTGCTAACAAAAGTACCCACACCGGTTCCATCTTCAGTTTTATTATCGGCTGTAGTTGGATTTTCTGAAGTACTCCAAACCACACCGCGAGCCGTAACAGGGCTGCCACCATCGGACATAATATTACCACCTGATGTTGCAGTAGTTCCTGTAATTTCTGATAAGGCAACAGTTGTAATATCAGGCAGATTGGACTCGCCACCATCGGTAATTGTCCAATTATAATCGCTGATAAGCGTTGCCTTTGCATCAGCTGCTACACCAGGCGAGTACTTGCTGTTTCCGCCATGAAACGAAACTCCATTTTTAACGGTTTGCGCTGCCCAACCAGTAAGCAAACCATTATAGTTGGCTGTTGAGAGCGTTACGTTCTTAAACATATCGGTCATACTAGTAACCTTGCTCACATTCCACCCACCAATATCCTGATTAAAAGACGTTGCCTTTTCAAACATTCTTTGCATGGTGGTAACATTACTCACATCCCAACCGCTGATATCCTGATTAAAGGCAGCTGCTTGTATAAACATAAACCCCATTGTGGTAACATTACTCACATCCCAGCTGCTAATATCCTGGTTAAATGACGTTGCACCGCCAAACATAGCGTTCATATTAGTAACCTTACTCACATCCCAGCTGCCAATATCCTGGTTAAATGCAGATGCCATGGTAAACATTTCGCTCATATTGGTAACGTTGCTCACATCCCAGCTGCCAATATCCTGGTTAAAATTTGTGCAATATCCAAACATATGTTCTGCACTAACCACTGATAATGGAAAAACAGTTGGCACCTGGATAAGATTTTCTGCTTTATAAAAAGCATTTTTGAGTGAAGTAAGCCCAAGGTCTCCAAAACTTGTTACCGCAACCAGCTTGTCGTTGCCGTAGGTTGTAACATCAAATCCGAATTGACCTAAATTACCGGTAATACTTACAGCATAAACCCCTTCTGTGGCATAGGTATACTGATAATAACCCGCTTTGGTGTAGGTCGCACTAAGGCCATCGCCCCAGTTAACGGTTACATTTACAGCTCCTTGAAGAGGTAGGGTAATGGTTGTTCCTGCTGAAAGATTGGTATTAAACTCCAACACCATTGCATCAGCGGGTATTTGCCCACCATCGGTAATTATCCAGCCCTTAGTTTCTGATAATATCTCTCGTGCTTCGGCCGCTTTACCCGATGAATATTTGCTGCCTCCACCATTAAAACGTACTCCACTTTTCAAAATTTGCCCTGCCCACCCAATAAGGATATTGTCATAATTAGATGATGAAAGGGTTAAACCTTGAAACATATCGTTCATGTGAGTAACATTACCTACATCCCAACTACCAATATCCTGATTAAATGAGGTTGCTTCCGAAAACATACCGCTCATGTCTTTAACTTCACTTACATCCCAGCCACTAATATCATGGTTAAAAGAAGAACATCCTGCAAACATGCGGCCCATACTAATAACACTACTCACATCCCAACTCCCAATATCTTGGTTGAAAGACGATGCGTCATTAAACATAGACGACATATAAGTAACACTACTAACATCCCAGGTGCTAATATCCTGATTAAATGAGGATGCCTTCCAAAACATATAGCGCATAGTTGTAACTTTACTTACATCCCATGCACCTATATCTTGGTTAAAAGACGGACATTGCGTAAACATGTTGGACATATTAGTAACACTACTCACATCCCAGCTACCAATATCCTGATTAAAATTTGTGCAATATGCAAACATATTACTCATATCGGTAACACTGCTCACATCCCAGCTGCTAATATCTTGATTAAAGCTAGTTGTGTAAAAAAACATGTAAGATGTATTACTCACTGTTGAAGGAATAGTGCTTGGAACTTTAGTTAAGTTCTGTGCCTTATAAAAAGCACCATTGAGCGAAGTAAGCCCAAGATTGCCAAAACTTGTTACTTCAACCAGTTTAACGATATTGGGGGTTTCAGTAGAACCATTCCCAAATTGGGTTAAATTGCCGGTAATACTTACGGTATAAATCCCTTCAGTTGCATAAGTATGGTCCTGATTTCCAGGTGCGGTGTAAGTATCACTAGCACCATCGCCCCAATCAACGGTAACATCCACATCACCCTGAAGAGGTAAGGTAATGGTTATACCAGCAGATTTATTGGTGTTAAATTTTAACACCATCTGCGCACTAGCACTCCAGCTTAACGTAAGGAATGCTAAAATAAATAACAATTGCTTTTTCATGGTTACATTATTTTGGTTATTAATTAATTATTGTTTGTAAAACCTAACAGGCTGGCATTGGCTGGTTCAACAACATGCTCACCAACCGATTGGAATACCAAACCCGCTAGGTTCACTCGTAACTTATCACTTCCCACTTATCACTTTTAACTTCTAACTTTCCACTTATTTAATCTCCTGTGCACCGTAGCCTTTAATGGCGCCAAAAAGTTCAAACGCTTTTTCGTACGGATAGCGGTTGCCATACATGGAAACGCGCACGGTTTCGGTACCCTGCATGTTCATTCCCAATGCGTTGCGGAACTGATTTAACGATGAGTTGGGGTTGAACTCCGACGTTTGTGTACCCGTTATTCCTATAAATCCTTTTAGATAAGGAGCAGCTATTTTTTTGCTTATGGCATTCACCTCGGCCTCGTTCATCTCGCGATTGTTTTCGTACTTCACAAGCTGGTCCACGTCCTCAAAGTTTTTTGCCAGCACATAGGTCCATCCACCACCACCCGATGGCAGTACGATATCGCCATTTCGGTTGCCAAAAAACAGGTTGTCCCAGGCTGAGGTTACGCGTTTGGCTTCCTTGGTTTTATCGGCATCTACATAGGTTCGGTCCAGCGCACCGTAGTTGCTACAGCCAAATATGTTATTATATACATCGGCATCAATACCGGTCATATAGCGGAATCCGTAGCCCATATCTTCCATATGCTTAGTGCGACACCAGGTGAACAGCACCGTGTTGTTGTGAAAAGATACTTTCGACTCGTTGGGTTTAGCTAATCCACTACGCATTTCACAGGCAGACATGCGGTTGGCCACAAATACATTATTATATATATCGAAGTGTCCGCCTTTGCAGGCCATCTGTATGGCAAAGTGGTACCCGTTGAGGAATACGCAGTTGCGAATGGTTAAATTACCCTCGGCCTCACCGCTAATAAGCTGAAATGCGCTTTTCATACCTTCGGGCTGAACCAGTGGAACTCCCTGTGGAGATTCGCCTACACCCACGATACGCCCTGTTTCGCAACCTTCAGGAGCAGATGCTACCGGATTATCGTACGCTGGAATTACGTATGCGTTTATTTGTCCACGATCGAATATGATACCGTCTACCAGTATCACGCCATCGCGTTTTCCTGTTACACGAATATCCATCACCCCTTGGTTACCCGAAGTCATTTTTTGAGCAACACCCGGACGCATTGTGGTGCGGAACTTTACGGGGTCGCGCTGCGAGAAATCATCAGAATAACCTCCTACAATAGAAAGATACTTGTTTACCTTTACCCACCCTTGATCTAAAGCGCCAAGATAATTGCCTTCGGCAACACAAATAACGGCTCCTTCGGGGGCTTTGTCAATGGCCTTTTGCAGATCTTTTATGGGTGATGCCTTGCTACCATCATTGCGATTGCTTCCTCTGCTTACCGACACATACAGGGTTTCTGTTCCTGTGGGGGTTGCGCTCTGAACCGCACCGGAGGAGGTCCCGCTGGAAGTGGCATTAGAAACGCCCTGACCATGCTTGTTTTCGTTTTTTTCTACATCCTCGGATGCCGATTTTTGTTCTCCCTGCTGCTCAGTAACCTTTTTTACCATACTACCTAGTTTTTTTGTATTTATTTGGGCTTCAGATGTAAAGCCGAGTACAAGCATGCAGGCTATTGCCACCAGTACTCTGTTAATTGTTGTTTTCATGACTCTTTTTTGTTGGTTTTAGTTTAAATGATTTAAAGCAATATTATATTTATTCATTACAACGGTGGCGGAATTGCTCCGAACAGTTGCGATAATGAAGGTACCGAATTGGCTGCTACCCAACCCGTCATACCTGCCGTCCAGACTAAGGTACCAGGACAAAGTTGACCCTGTTGCACCATTTGTTGAAGTTGTGCCATGGGAAACGGTCCTTGTTGTACACCGCCAAAAGCCACGTGGTACATTTCCTGTGCTGGCACGGGAGGGGGTACGTCTTTTAGAGAATTAATGCCAATAGCATTATGAACTTGCCCATTTTTTGGTTTTATCGGTTGTATATTCGTAGTCAACTTGCCGATAACAGTCATAGTTGTGAGTTTGTGGAGTGCTTCTTCCACAGCCTCAGGCAGTGATATATTCTCTATCAAAAATCGAAAAAGTCCTATTCCGCACTCTGAAAAAACATCTTTCAGCGCAATGGTGAGTTCACTCGAAAACTCATTAAGGTTTGCCGCAAGATCAAGTACAGCAATTTTTGATTCAGCTAAATAATTGGTGAATTTGGTAATCACAAAATTATGCAATTGCTCAGAAACGCTGTCGATGGTAAAATTCCCGTCTGCTCCCACCATTTTACTAATAAACTTAATGGGGTCAGGTCCTACGCGAAAACAGAAGGAACCAAAAACACGAAAACGAATGAGTCCAAATTCAGGATCACACATCATAATGGGATTTACCGTACCCCAGCGCTTATTCAAAAACTCTTTGGTGCTTACAAAACAAACATCTACCTTAAACGGCGAGTTAAAGCTATTTTTCCATCCTTTCTGGGTTGAAAAAATAGGCATATTGTTGGCAGTAAGCTCATAGCATCCTGGTTGGTACACGTCAGCAAACTGACCTTCATTCACCAACACTGCTACCTGATTTTCACGCACAATGAGTTGTGCACCACTCTTAATTTTAGTTTGATGATGCGGAAAGCGCCAAATTATGGTATCGGCAGTATCATTAGTCCATTCAATGATATTTATAAATTCTTTGAATTTGTTTTGTTTTGCTCTATTGAATAAACTCATACCTGTCGATTTTTAATAACTGAATGAATATATGCTTACCAATGTCGTTTAGTTGACACAACATTTTCTCTAAAACTATAACCAGTAACTTTCCCATCGGCAGGCTCGGGGCAGGCTACCATTGGATGACGGTCAGCTGAGCGGAGTCGCAGTCTTTTTTCCTTAAAAAACGATATCGATGTGGTTATTCGCATTTTTTAATTTTAAACTGTGATTACAAACATATGGAGCTTCTGTAAAAACAAGCTGTACTATTTGCGCAACATGTAGCACTTTTTACGCATTAACAATTGATGCAATTAGGATTATTTGCGCATAAAATAAATATATTCAACTCTTATTCAATACCTTATATATACAAGTGTATTGTTTTGATATTTACCTACAAAACACCTTTTATTTAACTTCACACTTTTTTATTTGTGTTTTTTAGGGATATGGGAAATTACTAATGAGTATGGGATAACATCCCAGAGGAGATATAAATACAGGAATCAAATGATGGGGGAAAATTCAACCCCTATCGGGGCTGATACATTATTTTCGTGGGCTACACCCCCGGTTATTGAGATTTAGCCACTTTGCGGCAGGTATACTTAGTAACTATTGGGTTAAATTCAATTCTCTAATAATTAGAGAGATAACTTTGGTTGCATTGAGTTGACGTTAAGTACGACTTTTCCTTGAAGCACACTTTACTCCAGCGTAGGCAATTTTTGATAGTGAGATGGCGACACTCCAAATTCTTTCTTAAATACTCGTGAAAAATAACTGGTATCGTAAAACCCACAAGCATCGGCCACTTCGGCAACAGGTTTATCAACATTTGTAAGCATTTTTTTAGCCTTGTTGAGTTTAAGCTGCAGCACATACGATATGGTGGAGTAACCTGTAATGCCATTAATTTTTCTACTAAGTTGTGATATGCTCATCGCCATTTTATCGGCAAGAAAGGCTGAATTTAATTCAGAATTATTTATTTCTGAATGGATGATATTGGTGATTGTTTGCAGAAACTTCAGGTTTGCATCGTTATCTAATTTATTTTCTTCTCCACTACGTGTGATGGCGCTCATGTATTTTTCTTTAAGAATACGCCTATTTTTAAAAATATTTTCAATGTGGATAAGTAATTCTTCCTGTTTAAATGGCTTACTGATATATGCCTCAACACCACAACGTAACCCCTTTATACGATCTTCATCCGAGGTTTTTGCGGTGAGCATAATAAGAGGAATATGGTCGAGAAGTCTGTTTTGTTTCATGTCGCAGGCAAGTTGATAACCATCTTTTACGGGCATCATCAAATCTGTGATAACTAAATCAGGAATACTTTTTTCTGCTACATCTAATCCTTCTTCGCCGTTCCTTGCCGTAATAACTTTGTAACGTTCTTCTAGGAGTGATTTAAGGTACATAGCAACATCCCTGTTATCTTCTACAATTAAAATAAGTGGTTGCACAGAGTTAGTTTCTTTCTCCAAAGGCTCCAACCGTTCTTCGTTTTGGGATACTATATTTTGTTTTTTGGATGAAACAAAAATCGGCTTCTCATCTTCGTTAAGGGGCAAAATATGAGGCAACTGCCTATTTCTTAATGGTAAGGTAATAGTAAAAACACTCCCTTGTCCCAGTTGGCTTTCTGCTTCTATTTTCCCTTTCATTTTTTTAATCATCATATGTGTAAAGGCTAGACCTATTCCTGTCCCAGAAGTGTTTTTGGCTTGTGGACTCTGATAAAAGAAATCGAATATGCGCTCTAAGTCTTCCTGTGGTATACCTTCACCAGTATCGGCTATGCGAATGGTGATAGTATCGGGACGAGAACCCTTGGTAACAACAAAGTCTATTTTCCCACCTGGTTCAGTATGCTTAATGGCGTTGGAAAGCAGATTGCAGAAAATTTTATCAATATATGATGGAATGAAATCCATTTCCCTCACATCGATATCGCTGTAAAACATTAGATTCACTTCTTTTTCACCTGCATATAAATGGAATGTTTCTGCAGTCATTTGTAGGTATCCAATTATATTGCCCCGCTTCCATTGTGGCTCATCTGACCCTCGCCTAAGCTTTGCAACATCTAACAATTGGTTAACCAAATTAAGCAGGTTGTTACTTTGCCGATCTATGGCTGCCCTAAATGCTGTCTTTTCCTTCACAGAAAGGTTTTCCTTTTGCTGCATCTGCCGGTTCAAACCCTGTATCACGGTAAGGGGTGTGCGAAATTCGTGGGTAATGTTGGTGAAAAAATCGGTTCGGGTTTGTTCTAACTTTTTCAATATCTTATTGCTGCGTGTACGCTGCCTATAGGCGTAGTAGAGCAATGCTGTTATGATAAATGAAACTATGATAATTAGCCACGACATATATAGGATAAACTGTTTTTTTTGCTGCTCCATCTTCCTTGCTGCCTCCATTTGTTGGAATCGTAGCGCATTTTTGTTCTGCTCGTATCCCAGGCGTATATCCATATAACTATTTGCCTTTTGAATGCCCTGCACGCTATCTTTCATTGCTTTGTGCTGCTTGTAATGTTGAAGTGCAAGCTGGTGATTGCCTTGCCTGATATTACAGTCGTGTTTGA
>CALGIR010000031.1 GCA_937915475.1 uncultured Bacteroidales bacterium | reverse complement strand
CTACACGACGCTCTTCCGATCTGAGCAAAGACTCTGTAAAAAAGAGAATAAGCGGAGAAGCGGGATTGGGATTATCGTTTACTGAGTTTACGTACCAGCTAGTTCAGGGTACTGATTTTCTTCATCTATACCAAAACCATGGTTGTAAACTACAAATGGGAGGATCAGATCAGTGGGGTAATATAGTTACCGGAACGGAACTGATTAGGCGCAAACTTGGAGGCGAGGCCTTTGCGCTTACCTGCCCGTTGATTACCAAAGCCGATGGCGGAAAGTTTGGGAAAACCGAAGAGGGTAATATATGGCTTGACCGCAATTTAACATCACCCTATAAGTTTTACCAATTCTGGCTAAATACCTCCGATGAGGATGCTGAGAAATACATCAAAATTTTTACCCTGCTAGATAAGAGTACCATTGAAAAACTTGTTAGTGAGCACAAGCAAGTTCCGCATGAGCGTAAACTTCAAAAAACACTGGCAAAAGAGCTAACCACAATGGTACACTCCGAGGAGGATTATAATACAGCTATTGAAGCATCGGAAATTCTTTTCGGAAAATCTACGTCAGATATCCTCCATAGAATAGACGAAAGCACATTCCTTTCCGTTTTTGAAGGTGTACCCATGTTTAACATTCCTATGCCTATACTTAAAAACGGAGTTGCATTTGCCGATCTTGCTACTGAAAAAACCGAAATATTCCCATCGAAGGGTGAATTACGAAGAACCGTTAAGGGGGGCGGAGTTAGCCTAAACAAAGAAAAGATGAACGACGCTGAAGCAATAATTGACACATCCCACTTAATTAACAACAAGTATATCCTTATCCAAAAAGGGAAAAAAAACTACTACCTAATTAAGGCTGATTAGCAAAAATACCAAACCATGGAAAAAAGACAACAAACCGACTTTAACCTAAACGGAACCAATTTGGTTCAGACAATTTGGGAACGTAGATTTATACTTACAGCAATTACCGCTGTGGCTTTTGTTGCATCTATCGTTATTTCCTTCTTAATAGTTCCCACGTTTCAGTCAACCGCTATCCTTATTCCAGCAAAAGCATCACAAGCTTCAAAAGACGCTTTTGTTCCCACCAGACCCTATGGAATTACGGTTTTTGGGGAAGACACAGAGGTAGAACACTTGCTTCAGGTGCTTTCATCGGAAAATTTAAGGCATAGGATTATTGAAAAGGAAAACCTTTTTGAACATTATGATGTTGATCCTAACTTTAAGCATGCATGGAATTCCATTAACGGAAAATTCTCATCTAACATATCATTTAGCCGATCGCAATACCGAACAGTAAAAGTTACAGTGTTTGATATCAGTCCAGAAAAAGCCGCTAAAATTGCTAACACAATTGTTATAGTTGCTGACAGTTTAATGCGAAGCACAAAAAAGGAGGTATCCATAAAAGCACTTGAGGCCGCAAACATTCGGTATAACGAAGCTCTCAGAGAATACTATCAAGTATCCGATAGCCTATCGTTTGTTATGTCAAAAGGTGTTCTAGATTTACCTTACCAAGCAAAAGAGGCAACTAAAGTTTATGCCGAGGCACTAGCCTCTGGAAATATCAATGCAGCCAATAGAGTTAAAGATTACATGGATAAAATATCAAAATATGGTAGCGATTTTACTCGTTTTGATAAAGATATCTTAAATAAATCGAAGCAAATCTCTGATATGCAAGAGAGTATTCATATCTTAGAACTAGAAGCTGATGGCTCCATCCCTTCTCAATTTGTGATTGACTGGGCAACGCCTGCCGATAAAAAGGCTAAGCCTAAGAAATTCACCATCATAATTGTATCAACGCTATCTGCCCTGTTTTTTGCGATTTTTCTTTTCATTTTAGTAGACTTTTTCAGAACATCAATACACCCTCATAAGAATAGTGAGAAATAAAAAAGATATTGTACTGGTAATTCTATTAAGCCTACTCTTTATTGCTGCAAACTCTTTCTATACCTATCGGCAATCGAGTATCCTTAGCCTAATACCGTTTGTGCTCCTAGTTGGCATGTGGGTGTTTTTTGCACCCACAAAACTCTTTTATGGATTAGCATTCCTTGTACCCTTATCCGTTTCTCTTCGTAAAATAGTCCCTGGGTTATCATTCGATTTCTGGTTCCCCACTGAACCCATGCTTGTTTTTTTATTGCTGATGCTAATTCTTAAATCGTTTAAAGATCACTTTTTTCAGAAAGAATTATTAAGGCATCCCGTATTTATTTCGATGCTATTCTATTTAGGCTGGCTGCTTATTAGCGTTGTGCCAAGCGAAATGCCTGTTGTTTCAATAAAATACTTTCTTGTTCGTTTTTGGTTCATTGGCATTTTCTTTTATCTAGCTTACTTTCTTTTTAAGCAGAATACAAAAAACATCAAATTATTTCTTGCCTTATTTACAGCAGGATTAGCCATCGTAGCCGTTTTTTCCATTATAAAGCAATCCACCACAGCAGGTTTGCTAAACCACCATGCCGCTTACAAATCAGCTTCACCATTCTTTGTCGATCACACATCGTATGGAGCCACACTGGCATTTACAATTCCTTTTATAGGAGTATTAGCGCTTAATGCCAAAAGAGGAATATTTAAATTTTTAGGCTGGGGCTTTACAATTTTTCTTGCTTCAGCACTAATTTTCTCTTACTCACGTGCTGCATGGCTCAGCCTTTTGTTGGCAATAGGAGTTTGGTTTTTTATTTATTTTAAAATAAAGTTCCGTACCGTAGTAATAGCAGGTGCACTTCTGACGGGGCTATTCTTCAGCTTTCAGCATGAAATTAAGTGGCGTTTAGAACGAAACACCACCGATTCAAGCGGAGATTTAGCGGAGCATATAAAATCGATGTATAACATCCGATCGGATGCATCAAATCTTGAACGAATAAATAGATGGGATGCTGCTTGGGATATGTTTTGTGAAAGGCCTCTCTTTGGATGGGGGCCAGGTACATACCAGTTTGTATATGCGCCATTTCAGAAAAGCCAAAACCTAACAATTATCAGTACAAATTTTGGTAACTGGGGAAACGCTCACAGCGAATATCTTGGTCTTATGTCGGAGGCTGGGCTACCCTCTGTTCTTGCCTTTATTTCAATTTGGGTTTTTGCTCTTTTAGCGGGTTTTAAGCTCATTAAAAAAACAAACATTAGTCGAGAGCACCGAAATTTAACCATTGCCTGCCTAATGGGTCTAATCACCTATATTTCTCATGCGTTCCTAAATAACTTTCTAGATATGGATAAAATTGCGGCTCCGTTTTGGGGATCGATGGCCATTATCTTGGCCCTTGAATACCACTACAAAGAGTTGGGGAATAGTTCCGTAGATGATTTAACAAAATTCGAATCCTAGTATTGAGATATCGTCGAAAACTTCAATTTGCTTTCCCTCCACTTGATCAATCCTTATCTGAACAATATCCTCAACATTATCCTTTATTGATTTGTTATTCCCAATACAATCCTCAATAACGCTGTGATCGAGCACCACCTTGTCGTTCTGAGCAAACTCCACGAGTCCATCTGTATAACAAATTAACTTTGAGGGTGAAGTTACCCTAAGAGAACCAACGTTCATTACTTGTATTTCATCTATCATCCCTAATCCTACGCATCCATTTGTAAGAAAGGATATTGCATTTGTTTTAGAATCAAAGAAAACGGGGGGATTATGTCCTGCATTTATATATTCAAGACTCTTCCGAGTTGGATTATACCTTCCTATAAATATGGTAATAAACCTTTCGCCCTTGGCTGTTTCCATAACCCGCAAGTTAAGCTTCTCGACTAAGCCCGTAAGGGTTATATCATGAGTAAAAAGCGCCCTAAGGTTAGCCTGAAAATTCGACATAAGGATTGCAGCAGCCATTCCTTTACCAGACACATCTGCTATACAAAACCCTATTTCACCCCTTTCAAGTTGGATTACATCAAAAAAATCGCCCCCCACCTCTGCATGAGGATGGTAGTATGAATGTATTTTAAAATCGGGAGTTTGCGGCAATGTATCCAGATTAGGAATAAGCAAATTCTGCATCTTTGAGGCGAGTTCCAACTCCTTTTTCATAGCCTCCTGCTCCAAAGCTTTATGAAACAATCGAAGATTCTCAATTGCCACAAAAATAATTATGGATAGGGTTTGCACAAAGTTAAGATGCTTAATGGATGCGCTTACGCCTTTGGCCTCTTCTTTTGTATCAGCAATTAGTACAAACGCTAAAGGAGCGTTATTCTGAATAACCGGTATAATGATATCAAACTCTTGCAAAAATCTATTCTCTGATGTGCTAACAAATGATATCTCGGTAAACTCCATTAAATCATTCTCAATATCAATACCATCACACAAACTCTCTGGGCAATTTGTTGATAGCAACAGTTCCCATTTATCTTCAAACTTTAGAAAAAGAATTCTGTCAATTTCCAGGTCGTCGTTTAAAATTGTGCGAAACCTCTCCAAGAGATCTTCGGTTCGCATATCACCACTAATTGCCTGAGCCATAGCAAGCAATGTGTTGAGCTTAAATGTACTTAACTTCAGTCTTTTTGATGAGGTAAACGACATAATGCCATTTAAATGATTACTAAAGAATAGTTAAATATGTTATACACCAATAGTAGTGATTAAGTTACGAAAAATAGCAATGCCGCTTACTCTTTCCAAAGACTTATTATGACAAAAGCAATATTTTCTAATAACCTGTTAATCATTAGTTACTTTACCCGCTCTGAATATTCGCGAGTACGCGAGTCAATCCTTATCTTTTCACCTATTTCAATGAATAGGGGAACATTAATAGTTGTACCTGTTTCGAGTGTTGCCTGTTTTAATGAAGAGGATGAAGCCGTGTCTCCCTTTAAACCTGGCTCAGTATACGTAACCTCTAACTCAATAAAGGCAGGAAGTTCACAAGAGAGAACCGTTTCGTTCTCAGCTTCTACAACAAGTTCGACATACTGCCCCTCTTTGAACAGATCTGAATTTTCAATCTGAGCCTCATTGAGCATAATTTGTTCAAAGGTTTCCTGATGCATTAAATGATAACCCATATCGTCCTTATACAAAAACTGGTAAGGTCTACGCTCAATTCTAACGGTATTGATTTTCACCCCTGCATTAAAGGTATTCTCAATTACTTTACCCGTTTCTAAATTCTTTAGCTTTGTGCGCACAAATGCTGCACCTTTGCCCGGCTTTACATGCTGAAACTGAACAATAGAATATAACTTACCGTTGTATTCAATGCAAAGGCCATTTCTAAAATCTGCAGTTGTTGCCATAATATTTTACTTTTCTTATTTATATTGCAAAAATAACAATTTGATTTTCCATCTCACTATGTAGGGCAACTTTTTATCTGCCAGTTAAAAATACCTCACAAAATAGTCTATTTAAAAAGTGCTTCAAAAGGGTACTTGAGTCCACTGTACTGATCTAAATCGCAGTAAATTGCCCCTAAAAAGATATTAAACTTTATACGGATTGGAATGTAGTTATTGTCGTTTGAGAACCAAACTACCATATCGTCATTATTCTTAAAAACTCGGCCAGTAATTACAACTGGAACAAACTTAAGGCAATGAACATTTCCCAAACGTGTTTTTATGGTTTCATATCCCATAAACCTAACCCTCAAACTATACAACTCATCAGAAAAATAGGTTTCAACAAGTAAAATATCGTCTTTCTTTAAGGGCTTATGAAAATGATGATTCCTCAGGTAGTAGAATGCAGATAGTATATCGTTACAGTCTTTTGGAACAACTACCTTAACCGTATCTGCGATAGTCACTATGGATGAATCGGAGCGAGACCAATGGTCAAAAGCCTGAACAGTATACTTGGTATAACGGCCTTCTTTAATATCGCGAATGGCCATGTAAGGCAAATCAGTTAACGGGCTTGTAAAGCTCTGGTAAGTATCATCAACCCTATAAAGTTTATCGAGCAACCCCACTGTTCTACCGTTAAGGTAAAGATGATTCACCGTCCTTCCATCATACTTCCCTTCTTTTACCTCAAGAACAGCTTTGCCACCCCGAATAATTCCATAATTAATAGAGTACTCTAACTTTTCGCCCACACTAAAGGCATCTCGCTTTTGCCCATAGATATAGGGTGGTAAACCTATAAGCAATATAAGAATAGCAAAGGGGGAAAAGAAGTTATTTTTGACCCAAAACCTTGTTCTTTGCAACTGTTGCAACAAAGTTTTTAAGATAGAACGGTTCAAAGTAGGCAACATCTTCAAATTTGTTTTGATTATACAATTTCTCTGCAAGATGTATCATAAACCGTGCCGAGGGGTTAAAACCATCGAGGAACAAAGCATTAGGCGAAGTTATTACATCTTTTGCCTTTTCAGAACCATTCCCAAAGAATAGGATTTTATTCTCTAATAAATAATCACTAAACGAATTGACATCTAGAACTTTTGCCTCAACCCCTGTTAAAACTTCAGCCTTAACAGAAAAAAGTTGACTGTAAACCTCCATCCTTCTAGCATCAATCATCGGACAGAGCATACTTGGAATAGATTGTTGTTTGCCATCTTCAATCATCTCCACCACACCCTGAGCCATAGCCTGCAGGCTACCTACAGCCAAAAGCGGTATTCCTGACCCATAGCAAATACCCTTGGCTACCGAAACACCAATTCGCAAACCAGTATATGAGCCAGGCCCTTTACCAACACACACTGCACCTAAATCCTTGGCTCTTAAACCCTGTCTTTTTAGTATGTTATCAATAAAAAGTGTAGTGTTTTTTGCGTGATTGTTCTCTGGGTCGTGGCTCTCCTCAACATCAATAACTCTACCGTTTTGCCCAAGTGCAACTGAGCATGTACTTGTTCCTGTTTCTATGCAAAGTATAAAACTCATGAAATGTAAATGCTATGGATTTTGAAAAAGTTTATCTTGTGAAACCCTTTTAATTAATTTGCCATCCTGCAAACGCCTAGATATGGCGCTAAAGGGACCAACTACAACCTCAACACTATCGGTTAACCCTTCTAATATTTCGATATGCCTATTATCCTGAATTCCCGACTTAACATAAACCATAACAGCCGTATCGCCCTTAGCAACAAATATTACCTCTTTTAGCTTGACATTATTGGTTTTCTCTTTGTCATCCTCTTTAACCTCAGATATACTTTTTGCTGAAACAGAAACTGAATCGGAACGGGTAGTAACTGCCTGAATTGGCACCGATAATACGTTATATTTTGTTGTAGTTTGAATATCAACGGTAGTTGACATACCGGGCCTAAAGGGGTTTGGTTTTCTCTCGTCAACTAAATGCTTATACGACAACTCCATAAGTAACACTCTAACTTCAAACGTGGTAACCTGATCGGTAGCAATACCTGTTACGCTAGCCGAATTGGCTATCTGGGTCACCAATCCTTTAAACTTCTGGTCGGGATATGCATCCACATATATAAGTGAAGTATCGTTTAATTTCACCCTAACTATATCGTTCTCGTTAACGCTTACGCGAGCCTCCATTCGGGTTAAGTCAGCAATTCTCAATATCTCGGTTCCTGCCATTTGCGCTGTTCCCACCACCCTCTCGCCCAACTCTACGCTAAGTTTAGATATTGTTCCATCCATTGGCGCATAAATAGTGGTTTTGGCAAGATTCTCCCTTGCTTCCTTGAGCGATGCCTCGGCACTACTAATATTGAAAAGAGCAGCATTTACATCAGCTTTGGCTACCTGAAAACTGGTTCTGGCATTTTCGTATTCCGACTCAGATATTGCTTTCTGCTCGTAAAGCATTTTGCTACGATTATAGGCCAACTCCGATTGCTGTAGCTGCGCTTGTACTTGAGCCAGTCGAGCTTTCGAGGAATTAACCGATGCCTCTGTTCTTTCGCGAATTGAGATGTAAGTATCGGGTTTTATACGACACAGCAACTGACCCTTAAAAACTCTATCGCCCTCATTAACGGGAAGTTCAATAATTTCGCCTGATACCTCGGGGCTTATCTTAACCTCAATTACAGGCTCAATTTTTCCGTTGGCCGATACGCTCTCGATTAGGGTACGGTAGGCAGGCTTCTCAACCACAACATCAATGGTTTCGGGTTTACCAAACATACCTCTCTTTTTGCCAATAATGGCAACAACAATCAATAGAACAGCAGCAATTAGCAGATACCGCAATAGCTTATTAAATTTCATAACTGTACGATTATTAAATGCTAAGGGGAATTCCCTTATAAAAATCTAAAATTTTAACTTTAAAAATATACTCATATTTTGCGCTAACCAGCTCTGCCTGAACCTTGGCTAAGCGCGTTTTTGATGTGGTATAATCCAATGAGTTTGCTAGCCCAAGAGAAAATCGTTGCTCTGTATACCTAAAGGCCTCCTGAAGCGCATCTAAGTTTTTTTCAGTTGCAATATACTTCTTGAATGCTGCCATAGCATCGGCCTGTGCTTGCTGTATATCCTTGAAAAGGTAGTTCTTTTCGTTCTCAAGGCTAAGCCTTGTATTCTCAAGATTTATCCTGGCATTGGATATTGATGTCCTTACCTGTGAACCATTGAAAATTGGTATTGATAAGCTAAGCCCAACGCTTATATTGGCATTATCCTTAATCTGGTCGAGAAAAGGGTCTTCAGAAAACAATGGAATTGAGCGGAGTAAATGCTGTGCACCAGTACCATAGTTTGCACCAAGTGATAGCCTCGGGCTTTGTGCCCCTCTGGCAATCTGAACCCCTTTCTCAGCACTTTGCACCCTAATTTGGGCACCTTGTATTTGGGGAAGAGTTAACTGAGCTTGGTCAAAAATGTTCTGAGACTGGTTTGCAATTGGCTCTTGGCCTAAAGACTCAATTTGTGGTTTTTGTACTGCAAAGTTCTCCGTATCCCTAATATCAAGTAGTTGCGTTAGGGTAAGGTATGCCAAATCAAGCTGATTCTGAGCGTTTACTAACTGTAGCTCATCCGAAGCCCTTTGGGCCTCTATCTCCATAAGATTTCCCTCTGGAAGGCTTCCTGCCTCAACCAGCATTCGGGTTCGTTCAACCTGCATTGCGCTAAGTTCTAGCTGCATCCTACTGGATTCAACTATTTCTTCACTGAAAAGTATCTGCAGATACGCCGCAGCAATATTTAGGGAAATATTGTTCTTAAGCCCCTCTACATCGCTTAAACTTGCCTGTAGGTTGAGCGCCTCTTGGCGCTTTGAATTGGTAAGCTGAAAACCATTGAAAAGGGTTACCTGTGTACTAATCGACATACTTGACGATTGTATATCGCTACGCTCTTTCTGGTTTGTGATATAGTTTGTAGACCGACCAAAACTATAGTTATGATTGGCCGATGCATTTAGGTTGGGATATACACCATGTTTTGCCCGTGTGAGCTGGTTCTCTGTAATCTTAACATTAAGTTCCTGCTGCTTGAGCTGAATATTGTTGTCCAGAGCATACTCAATACACTGTTGTAAAGACCATGCTTCCTGAGCCTTGACCGAAAAACTTAAAAAAGTGATGACTGCAATGACAGCAACGCCTTGTTTTATTGTAAGCATATAAAACCTAGATTAGTACAGTAAATAAACTACGAAGATATAATATTATTTTTACGGATGGTTTTAAAATCAGGAAATAAAGTGTGCCAAAACTATGTTTGCTAATACTTTGTTTCTGTACCAAACCGACTTTTTAACTAATGCCCTGACTTTGGCTCAAAATCTGATTCCAAAAAAGGATAGTTCCCCATTGAGTAATGAAGCTTCTTCATGTCTCTCCTGATTCTAAATGCGAGGCAGTTGAATATCCCCCTACTATGGAAAACCATAAGGGTAGTAATATAAACAAAGATTACTCCCATTCTATTCCTGTAAATCTTTTATGTAAATTAAATATTTCCGCTAAATTTGGCATTCCCGTTATAAGATTATGGTTCTTAATTAAGTGGCATATAATACTTAACACAATTACAACTCTTTTTGCATTGGTTTTCGAAAACAAGCTCTGGTTTTTAAATTTCACAGATAAAAATCTTTTAAAAAATGAAAGAAAGAATTAATGCCTATATCTCTGCCTTTTTGAGTATTGTAAAGATTTTTAGTTTCTGGATAATTCTATTTTTCATTGCTAGAGTTATGTTTTTATTGAGTTTTGGTAAGGAGTTGGTTTTCAGTGAATATATTTATGATTTGTTTAAAGCATTCATAATGGGTTTTCGGACTGATACCATGTCAATATCCTATTTCTTAATCCTTCCGTTCGCATTATCCTTTGGATTCTTCCTTGTTAGCGTTAAAAATATACTGTTTTACAGAAAGATTTTTAACAAAATACTTCTATGGTATGGAATTATATTTACTCTTATTATTGTATTAGGCATAATTGCCGATTACTACTATTTTTCATTTTTTGCTGACCACTTAATTCTACTTTACGAACTTAATTTCGTTGATTTTTCTAACTTCTGTTTATT
>CALGIR010000030.1 GCA_937915475.1 uncultured Bacteroidales bacterium | reverse complement strand
GTAATGATGATGACTCCCGACAAGGATTTTGGTCAGCTACTTACAAGCAGTGTGGTAATGGTGAAACCCTCACGCAGTGGAGCCGATATTGAAACGGTTACCGCCGCCGATTTATGCAAAAAATATGGCATTGAGAATCCCATGCAGTTTAAGGATATACTCGCACTTTGGGGTGATTCATCCGATAATATACCAGGCGTTCCAGGTATTGGTGAGAAAACTGCCGCCAAACTCATTGCGAAGTATGGCTCCATTGAGGAGATTTACAAGCATATTGATGAATTATCGAAGGGACAGCGCGAAAAACTGCTTGAGAACCGCGAGCAGTTAGATTTGGCTCGTATTCTGGTGGAAATTAAAACGGATGTACCCGTTGATATTGATTTCGATAAGTTGGCACGTGCTCAGCCAAATGCCGAGGAGCTAAAAAAGTTGTTTGAGGAGTTGGAGTTCCGCTCCTTAAGCCGCGATATTTTTGGTGATGCCAAAACTCAAAGCAAGCCCAAACCTATACAAACCTCGCTTTTTGGCGATGATGTTTTTGCAAAACCCATTACAGAGCACTCTTTAAATACCATCGACGATGTAAAACACGACTATCGTCTGGTTGACAGCGACAAGGAGATTGATGAGCTGGTGCGGATGCTTTCCGCTACCGATGAATTCTGTTTTGATACCGAAACCACAGGGCTCGAGCATCATACTTCAAAACTGGTTGGTATCTCATTTTCCATTGAGCCGCATACGGCTTGGTATGTTCCCATTCCTGCCGATGACCACAAGGCGAATGAAATTGTAAATCGTTTTAAACCCGTTTTTGAGGATGAGAACATTGCCAAGGTGGGGCAGAATATCAAATTTGATTTACTGATGCTTAAATACTACGGTATTGAGCTGCGCGGTAAGCTAAACGATACCATGCTGGGGCATTATCTACTTGAGCCCGATATGCGGCACAATCTTAATATTCTTTCCGAAAATATCTTGGGCTATAAGCCCATTGATATTGAGGAAGTAATAGGTAAAAAGGGTGTTAGGCAATTGAATATGCGTAATATCGACCCCAAAAAGGCAGCCATTTATGCAGGTGAGGACTCCGACCTTGCTTTACAGCTAAAAGCTATACTATGGAAAAGGTTGGAGAAGGAAAATCTTATTAAACTTTATTATACCCTCGAGGAGCCGTTGATTAAAGTGCTTGCACAGATTGAGTACGCAGGGGTTACCATAAACACACAGGCGCTTAACGATTTTGCTGTTGAGCTGAACAAGGAGTTGCTGCAGCTAGACCAGGATATAAAGGAGATGGCTGGCATGCCCGACCTTAACGTTTCATCACCAAAGCAACTGGGCGAGGCGCTATTCGAAAGAATGAAGATTGCAACCGATGCAAAGCGCACCAAAACTAAGCAGTACTCAACTGGCGAGGAGGAACTGATGAAATACGTCGATAAGCACCCTATTATCGCCAAAATTCTCGATTTTCGTTCGGTTAAAAAACTCTTATCAACCTATGTTGAGGTTTTGCCAACGCTAATCAATAGGAAAACTGGGAGAATTCATGCTTCGTTTAATCAGGCGGTGGCAGCAACGGGTAGGCTCAGCTCCAATAATCCCAATCTGCAAAACATTCCCATTCGTGAGGAGCGGGGCAGGGAAATTCGGAAGGCCTTTATCCCTTCGGGGGATGATTACATTATACTATCGGCCGACTATTCGCAAATTGAGCTGCGCCTTATGGCGCATGTTAGCCAAGACCCCTCGATGCTTGAGGCATTTCAGAATGGAGAGGATATTCACGCTGCCACTGCATCGAAAATATTTAAAGTGGCGCTTTCTGAAGTTTCTCGTGAGCAGCGAGACCGAGCCAAAACGGCCAACTTTGGAATGATTTACGGTATTTCAGCCTTTGGACTCTCGCAGCGTTTGGACATTAGCAGAACCGAGGCAAAGGATTTAATTGACGGCTATTTTGATACCTACAAAGGCGTAAAGGCCTATATGGACGATTGCGTTAAGGTGGCTCGCGAGAAGGGTTATGTTGAAACCATATACGGGCGTAAGCGCTATTTGCCCGATATTAACTCGAACAACCAAACCGTACGCGGACTGGCAGAGCGAAATGCCATAAATGCGCCCATTCAGGGTTCGGCTGCAGATGTAATAAAGGCCGCCATGATTGCCATTAACCAGCAGATGACCGAGAAAGGGCTAAAGAGCCAGATGATAATTCAGGTACACGACGAATTGAACTTTGATGTTTATAAACCCGAACTCGACACCATGAAAGCCATTGTTAAGGATTGCATGGAGAATGTTATAAAACTCTCGGTGCCCCTTGAGGTTGATATGGGCGTTGGCCAGAACTGGCTGGAGGCGCATTAGTGGGGTAGACTTTTGGAATTATATCATACACAACAACTAAAAAACAGTGTTATACGCTAGTTAAAGCCAAGCAAAAGTAATGTCGCACACACTAATGAACAATAAGTAGGATAATTGTTAAATCTGTTGTGCATTTTGTATCTTTGTGTAAAGATATTGAAACAATGAGAACACTTTATCAGAAATTTGAAACCCTTTTACAAAGTACACCTACAGACTTTAAACGGTATTTATACGAAAAAGTCTCGTGGGATAGTAGAATGATAGGGATTATTGGAGCTCGAGGCGTTGGTAAAACGACTATGATTTTGCAGCATATCAAGGAGAATTTAAATAGCAAAAAAGCGCTATATGTATCAGCGGACGATATGTACTTTGGAGAAAACAAACTTTTAGATTTAGCTGAAGACTTCTATAAAAATGCAGGAGAATATTTATTCATTGATGAAATACATAAATACGCTGATTGGTCTCGTGAATTAAAAAATATTTATGACTCATTTCCTACTTTAAAAATAATATTCACAGGTTCTTCTGTTCTTGATATACTGAAAGGTTCCGATGATTTAAGTCGTCGTGCAATAATTTACAAATTACAAGGATTATCATTTCGAGAGTATTTAAAATTATTTCATAATTATGAAACCGATGTTTATTCGTTAGAACAAATAATAAATAACGAAGTAAAACTTGTAAACATTAAACATCCGCTACCTTTATTTAATGACTATTTAAAACGAGGGTACTACCCATTCGGACTTGAAAATGAAATGAACTTACGTTTGGGGCAAATCATTGTACAAACATTAGAATCAGATATTCCCCAATACGCAAACCTAAATGTTGGAACAGGCCGAAAACTGAAGCGATTACTTTCTATTATTGCTGAAAGTGTTCCGTTTAAACCCAATTTCTCGAAAATTTCAGATATGATTAGTGTAAGTCGGAATTCTTTAGACAATTATTTTTCATATATGGAAAAAGCTGGGCTTATTGGGCAATTACGAAATGAAACAAGTGGTATTCGGGGATTAGGAAAGGTTGATAAAGTGTATTTAGACAATACAAATCTTGTATTTAACCTAGTTGGAGATAAATCAAATGTAGGAAATATACGAGAGACATTCTTTTTTAACCAAATGCGAGTAAAAAATGAAGTAATATCTTCAAAAAATGCCGACTTCAACATTGGTAATTATACATTTGAAGTTGGTGGAAAAAATAAGCAGCAAAATCAGATAGAAAAAGACGGCAAATCATTTGTTGTAAAAGATGATATTGAATTTGGATACCTTAATGTATTACCCCTTTGGGCTTTTGGATTAAATTACTAAAAAAAGAATAAACAAATGCCAGGCGTTAACACGCGGTATATTTTACGCTCCTCTTTTCAATCGATTAGGTTGCTGTTAGTTTCAATTTGGCTTTTTAGCGTAGGGTGAATACCTTGCTCCGCTCGACGGGGCGTAAAACATGCCGGCATCCTTGTAGCTAATTTAAACAGAAAATGGATAAAGAAAACATTAAACAAGAACAACCCAATAACCCGTTGCACGGGGTGAAGTTGATAACCATACTAGAGGTTTTAGTGGAAAAATATGGTTGGGAAAGATTGGCAATGAAAATTAATATCAACTGTTTTAAAGATAACCCTTCAATTAAATCTAGCCTAACGTTTTTAAGAAAAACACAATGGGCAAGAGATAAAGTTGAACAACTTTATCTTGATTTAGAAAAGAAAAGAAAATAGGCTACATCAAAAACTAGTTTAGTCAGCCGTTAGAAATAAAAAGCTGTAAATTTTCATTACAATTTCGAAACAAATAGAAATACAATACATTAAATGTCAAAAGAGAACCAAGAACAAAAGGATACTTCCAACGATAAGCTCACAGCCTCGTTTCTCGGTAAGTTTGAGATTACTGCGCTAAACCCAATGCAGGAGGAGGCAGGTAAAGCCATACAGTCGAAATCGGATGTGGTACTACTTTCGCCCACAGGAACGGGTAAAACTTTGGCTTTTCTACTACCTTTAATAGGAACGCTTGATATAAACTGTGCAGACATTCAGATTCTGATACTTGTCCCCTCGCGTGAATTGGCGCAGCAAATTGAACAGGTAACCCGAAATTTGGGTTCGGGTTTTAAGGTGAATGCCGTATATGGAGGACGCTCTGGTACGCTCGATAAGATTGATTTAAAGCATAAACCCGCAATTCTTATTGGTACACCCGGTCGAATAGCCGATAGATTTAGAAGAGATAAATTTCCTTTGGAATTTATTAATACCCTTATTCTTGATGAGTTTGATAAATCACTGGAAACAGGTTTTGAAAAAGAGATGGCCGAGATTGTTGAAGCGCTCCCCAATGTGCAGCAAAGGATTCTAACTTCAGCAACAAGCGATGTTAAAATACCCGATTTTGTAGGGTTGAAAAGACCCGTTTTTATCAACTATCTTCACGAAGGGATTTCTCAACTAACTATAAAAATAATTCTTTCGCCCGAAAAGGATAAGCTAAGAACGTTGAAAAAATCGCTGGCTTTTATTGGTTGCCAACCTGGAATTATTTTCTGTAATTTCAAGGATGCCCTGGAGCGAGTAAGTGATTTTTTAACTGAGAATCATATTCATCACGAATGCTTTCATGGAGATATGGAACAAGTTGATAGGGAGCGAGCGCTAGTTAAGTTTAGAAATGGTACAAATCAGCTCCTTCTGGCAACCGATTTGGCCGCTCGTGGGCTTGATATTCCTGAAATAAAATTTATTCTTCACTATCACCTTCCGCCACGCAATAAGGAATTTACCCACAGAAACGGACGAACTGCACGTATGAACCGCGATGGCATTGCCTATATTCTGCAATGGAGAGACGAGGAACTACCAGATTATATTAAGGAAATTGCTCCAGAGAATCTAGCTATTGAAGAGCAACAAAAAGCAACGATTCCTTCACCAGTAAAATGGAAAACCTTGTATATTACAGGAGGGAGACGAGATAAAATATCAAAAGGCGATGTGTCAGGTTTATTTCTTAAGCAAGGTCAGATTAAAAAAGAACAGCTAGGTGTTATTGAGCTCAAACAGGACTGTACGTATGCTGGTGTACATGCCGAAATAGCCGAAATGCTTGTGAAAAGAACCAATAATAGCAAGCTTAAAAACAAGAAAGTAAGGATTAGTATTATTTGATAACTTGCTCTAAATTAAGTTCATGTCGAAAGGAAAAAATCAACAAATAAAAGAAACCCTGCATCCTCGAAATAAAAACCGAGAACGATACGATTTAAGTGCCTTAATAAGCGTTAATCCTGAGTTATCAAAATATATAAAGCCCAATAAGTACGGGAGTGATTCGGTTGATTTCTCAAATCCTGCCGCTGTAAAGGCTCTAAATAAATCGTTGCTAAAATATTATTATAAAATAAGATACTGGGAGTTCTCCGATAAAAATTTATGCCCCCCAATACCTGGCCGGGCCGATTATATCCACCATATTGCCGATTTGCTAGCAGAAAATAATCTTGGCGTAATTCCAACTGGAGATATAATAACGTGTTTTGATATTGGCACAGGTGCTAGCTGCATTTACCCCATTATTGGTGTTACAGAGTATTGTTGGAATTTTATTGCCTCTGATATTGACCCAAAGTCTATTAAATCGGCCAAAAATATTGTTACCCGCAACTCATCACTTAAAAATAGGGTTGAATGCAGGCTGCAAAAGAACCCGAAAAATATTTTTTACGGAGTAATAGGGAGAGAAGATAAAGTCGATTTAGCAATATGCAATCCACCGTTTCATTCCTCTGCTGAAGATGCTCAGAAAGGAGCTCGGCGAAAGGTTAAGAACCTGTCGGGGAAAGATTCAATAAACCCAACCCTTAATTTTGCGGGAATTAGCAATGAACTTATTAATGCTGGTGGAGAGTATAAGTTTATCCAGAATATGGCTAGAGAGAGTAAAAAATTTGCCAAAAACTTTTGCTGGTTTTCAACCTTAGTATCAAAGCAATCAAATTTAAAGGGAATATATAAATCATTAGAAAAACTTGAAGCCAAACAAATCAGAACCATACCAATGGGAACCGAGAATAAATCTACTCGAATTGTGGCATGGACATTCCTTTCTGAAGAAGAGCAAAAAGAGTGGTCACAAACAAGATGGGGAGCGAGATTAATTTAGAGTTGCTGGTTTTAGATTAGCAATTAACGGAGGAATTATGTTGAAGGTATCGTTTTGGATAGACTATGTGTAATGACGGATTGCTTTTCCTAGCCCAAAATGTGGGAATTGTCGCCTATCGTAGGTGGACAATGACGGAATGTTTTTTTGGTACCAAAACGAATATTTATAAAAATCAAATAGTGTTGTTTCTAACAAAAATTCATCATGGCAAATCTACGTAGACCAAGCAGATACTCACGCAACTCAAACTTTAGCACAAGGTACTTTTCGTTGCTTATTGCAGCAACCATGGCGTTGATACTTTGGGGTTACCAAAAAATCTACTATCAAAAGACCTCTCTTTTACTTTTAATATTGGCTATTGTTTTAGCTGCATTAGCCTTTGGACTTGCCATTTTCCATATTGTTACAATTTGGCGAAAAAGTAAAAAGGGGGATTAGGAGAGAACGGTTATACCTTCTCCGTTACTCTCTATTTTTGAGGTGATGTTTTAGCGCTGAATTTTAAGATGTTTTATTTTGCGAACGGCGTTAATAACTTTTGCTTAATCTCAACTTCGCAGCACGGGTGTTGGGCTCAATAATTTACATTTTCTGGATTTTGAATTGAGTAATGAGATAATTGTGCCAGTACCACTATTCTAACTGCTTAGGGATTAATACCCATAAATTGCAATGATTTTTTGTAATATTGTAGGCTATGCAGAAATAGCAATATATTGATGCATGTTTTTGAATTAAATTTATCATCAGTACCTTTTAAAATAAACACATGAAATTTATTGGAGCACATGTTAGCGCAGCGGGTGGTGTTGAGAACGCACCCATAAATGCGCATGAGATTGGAGCCAAGGCGTTTGCGCTTTTTACAAAAAATCAGCGGCAATGGGTAGCGGCTCCGCTAACCGATGAGAGCATTAAAAGGTTTAAGGAGAATTGCCAAAAGTATGGGTACAAACCCGAGCATATTCTGCCCCACGACAGCTATCTTATAAACTTGGGTCATCCTGAGGAGGCTGCGCTTAAAAAGTCGAGAGACGCATTTATCGATGAGCTAAAGCGATGTGAGCAGTTGGGTCTAGACAGGCTAAACTTTCATCCAGGTAGCTCGCTGGGCAAGATAAGCGATGAACAATCCCTTAAAACCATTGTCGAGAGCGTTAATACGGCATTGAATCATACTAGCGGAGTTATCGCCGTAATCGAAAATACATCGGGGCAGGGGAATAATCTAGGGTATAAGTTTGAGCACTTAGCCACTATTATCAGTGGGGTTGAGGATAAATCGCGTATTGGCGTTTGTATTGATACGTGCCATGCCTACACTGCCGGATACGACAAACGCCAATACGCGATTTATCCTCA
>CALGIR010000029.1 GCA_937915475.1 uncultured Bacteroidales bacterium | reverse complement strand
CTGTCATTCCGTACCCTACAGTATAGTGGAAACCAATATCTTTTAAAAAAGTCTCTACTTCAGGATTTAGTGCTGCACCGCCAATAATTACCTCAATAAAGTTATCGCCAAATATTGAACTTAACTTTTTATTTATTTCCTTTTTTATCCTTCTGTCAATAATCGGAACCTTAAGAAGAAGTCGTAACGATGGTCGTTTAAGAGCCTCAAGAATGTTTTTTTTGTAAATTTTTTCAATGATAAGCGGAACAGAAACAACAAGATTTGGTCTGATACTGTTAAAAGCCTCAAGAATAATTTTAGGCGATGGATTACGAGTTAAAAAGTGAATATGGCACCCTTTCGTAACCTGGTAAATAAACTCAAAAGCAGCTCCATATGTATGCGCCATAGGTAAAATTGAGACATGATTATCTCCAGGTTTCAGTTTTATAACCTCAGCAGCAAAAATCATATTGCTCCACAAACTTCGATAAGGCAACATCACTCCCTTTGAAAAACCAGTTGTTCCGCTTGTGTAGTTAATAACGCAAACATCATCAGGTTTTTCCTCAGAGTAATAATTTATATCACTTGGTAAAAGACCATTTGGATACCTCTCAGCAAATAACTGGTCAACACCACCCCTAATATCAGCAACAGAAAAAGAGGTATTATCATGTAGAATATCAAATTTACTAAGCGATATAATACACTTAACGTTAAGCATTTTTGATTCGTTGAGATTTTCCCATATAGGATCACCTGTAAAGAGCACAACAGAATCGGAATGGTTAACAATATGATGCACATTATCGGCTTTAAAATCGGGTAAAATAGGAACAGCAACTGCTCCATAAGTTACAATTGCCAAAAAGGCAACACCCCAATGCGATGAATTACGACCAATAAGTGCAATCTTGTCGCCTTGCTTAACACCTGTTTTCTGAAAAATAATGTGGATTTTTTCAATCTTTCGGGCTAAATCATGGTAGTAAAAAGTAGCGCCTTTGTAATCAGAGAATGCCGGTAAATTCCAATTCTGCTTAACACTCTCCTCAATCAGTCTTACAAAACTTTTTTCCATAAAAGAAAACTAAGGAAGAATTATAACCAATTTAGAAGAAAACAAAAATACAAAATATAAACCAGAATACCCTGAAATTGGGATTATTAAAGAATAAAATCATTAGTTAATTAGGTGTAAACTTGGCTTAAATACGTAAATTAAATTATTGAATATAACCGTACTCTAACTATTTAAACCGTATTTTACGATTAATCAAAACTACGATAAATCCCAAAGCTAACCCTATAAAATTTGCAAGAATATCTAGAGGATTAAATACTCTCCCAGGCACTAATTGCTGAATAAACTCAATGCTAAGGGCAAGTATTACAGAAAATGTGATAAAAGCATACCATAGATACGACCTTCCCCTTTCCCCATTCGCCAAATAGGCAATTATTGGTAATATAAAAAAAGCGAGACCATGTAAAATATAATCAACCCTGAAGGGTTTGCTGCTAACCTCAACCGAGGTAATTCCCATTGATGGGTTTAAATAAACCCAAACCAGCAAGAAAACATAGATTAAAAATCCAATTCGATAAAATAGTTTCATGAAACAAATATAGTTTGTTTTAATAAAATGGCATTACCTTAGCAATGGGTTTAACAATTTAGACGAATTTACTAATTTTGTGCCTACTTTTATGATAATAGAGAATAATGAGTTTCCCAGATAAGCGAATAGTTGATTTTATTAATGAGCACCATGTGCTTACCCTGGCCACTAGTTTTGATGAGGAGCCATACTGCGCAAACTGTTTCTATGTTTACATGGAAGAAGAGAACAGCCTTGTGTTTACATCAGACTACGACACAAAGCACATAAGGCAGGCAAGCCACAATATCTATGTAGCTGGGAGTATAGTGCTAGAAACAAGTATTATTGGGAAGATACAGGGCATTCAGCTACAAGGAATAATAAGTGAAGCGAGAGATAGCCTTCTTGTAGAAGCGCGGAAAGCCTTCCTAAAACGATTCCCCATTGCCATGCTTATGAAAACAACCCTTTGGATTGTCGATTTAACCTTTCTGAAATTTACCGACAATAGACTTGGCTTTGGTAAAAAATTAATATGGGAAAAGGCACTTATCGTAGACCCTTTCCTCTCAAGAAAACCTTCAGAATGATATTTGTAACCGGCGGAACAGGCCTTATCGGGTCTCACCTACTCTACCAACTGGCAAAGGAGAACCAGATTCTAGTGGCCCTTAGGCGTCCAACCAGCAATATCAACCTAGTTAGAAAACTGTTCGAGGCCTACTGCCCAGAGGATAAAACACTTTTTAGTACAATAACATGGGTTGATGGGGAGATAGAAGATTACCTGAGTTTGCTAAATGCCATGAGCAATGCTCACGAGGTTTACCATTGCGCAGCAATAGTATCGTTCATTAGCAAAGATGCTAACCAAATGCTGGCGGTTAATGTTCAGGGAACGGCTAACGTTGTTGATGCTTGCCTAGAATTGGGCATTAAACGCTTGTGCCATGTTAGCTCAGTTGCAGCAATAGGCTCGCCAATGCCCGGAAATGAAGTTGACGAGAGTACCCCTTGGGGTAAAGCTAAAGGAAAATCGGGGTATGCCATTAGTAAGTTCCGGTCAGAAATGGAGGTTTGGAGAGGCGCTAAATTGGGCTTGGATGCTGTTGTGGTTAATCCTACTGTTGTAATTGGACCTGGCAAATGGGATAGCGGTAGTGGGCAAATCTTTGGAACCATAGCCAAGGGTTTCCCCTTTTATACAACCGGTATAACAGGCTATGTTGATGTTAGAGATGTAGCTAAGGCCATGGGTTTAGCCATGCAGAAAGGGATGTGGAATAAGAAATATATTCTAAACGGCGAAAACCTATCGCACAAGGTTGTATTTGAAACCATAGCTAGGGCATTAGGTAAAAAACCACCCAAAATAAACGCAAAACCCTGGATGAGCGCCATAGCATGGCGATTTGCCTTGCTCGGCAGTACAATCTCCAAAAAACCAACAGCCTTAAGCCGCGATACGGCAAGAAGTGGGCATGCAATAACACACTACTCTGCCCAACTTGCGGAAAAAGAGCTGGATATTAAGTTTACTCCCATTGCCGAAGCAATAGCCAATACCGTAAAAGTTGGGAGACTTTAACCGATTGTTGTTAGTTATGCTTTTTGAGGTTTAGCAACCAGTGCTCTGTAAATAAAGTATATCCCAGCTATTACAAATGGGATACTCAACCATTGGCCCATATTCAACGTCATACCAATTTCGAACCCAACCTGTGGTTCCTTAATAAACTCAATAAAGAAGCGGGTAGCAAAAATAAATATAAGAAAAAGCCCAAAGAGCAAACCTGGCTTAGGCTTTGCATCCGTTTTTATGTAAACACGTAACAGTACAATAAAACCAACTAAATACGATAATGCCTCATATATTTGGGTAGGATGCTTGGGCGCAATCTCTCTGTTACGCTCAAAGATAAATCCCCAGGGTAAACTAGTCTCAATACCATAAATCTCTGAGTTCATAAGGTTCCCAAGCCTAATAAGCACCGCAGCAAGGGCAACGGTAATCACAATCCTGTCGAGAATGTATATGAGCGGACGTTTAGTTTTTCTGCTAAACAGGTATAGAGCTAGAATTATCCCAACGGCGGCTCCGTGGCTTGCAAGTCCTCCCTGCCAAATTTTAAGTATATCAAGCGGATTTGATAGGTAATAGCTTGGTTCGTAAAAAAGGCAATGTCCCAATCGGGCACCTACTATTGTACCAATGACCATGTATATGGTTAGGGAATCAAGATAGTTGCTGGGTAGCGACTCCTTCTTCACAATCCGCTCAAAAATCATGTACCCAAAAAGAAATGATAAAGCCCACAGTAAACCGTAGTAACGAATAGACAAAGGGCCTAAGGAAAATATTTCTGGGTTGATGTTCCAAACTATATGGTTTATAAGCATGGCAAATGTATTGTGTGATGATTATTGGGGGATAAATGTAAGAAATATTTCGCGCTTAGAGACCCTATTTTGGCTAAAGCTTAACTTTTAGTCCTCCATAAAAAGGAATGACTCTTTTCTGAACCATCTTTTAGAATGCTTTAAAACAAATAAATGCCTACTTTAAAAACTATCTTTATGCCTTTTAGCAATTAACATGGTACTATTGAAACATCAATCTGGGTTGACTTACCGCTGAAATACAAGTCTTTTGTTTTAATCCCTGTTATTTAAACAGCAGGTTTAAAGCATTACAAAAGACTTCGTGCACAACTAGGCGAAATATTTATGTAACTTTTTTATTTTATATTAGTACTAAAAGTGATAGTGACAACGTCCTCTTAACTTTTAAACAACCTGTTTACACTGGTGCTATTTTTCATAGATGATTATAAATTAAAGCTAATGAAGAAACTATTTGCCATCCTATTTCTTTTTTCTAGTTGCTCTGTAATGTCGCCATTCCAAAAAAGCAAGTACCTAACGGTATCAAACCTTATAGATGCGGGTAAATACACCGAAGCTAAAGATGTTGTGGATGGAATGACCGAGGATAGAGACTCCAGAAAGTGGCCAAAAACTTGGTACTACAAAGGGCTTTTGTGCCAAGAGGCCTACATGGAAGGAATCAAGAAAAACGATAAGTCGCTTACTGAACTTTACCCGAACCAGCTAATTGCGGCCTATGGTGCCTACAACAGAGCATTAATGCTTGATAGGGGTGGACGGAATGAAAAACAGATAGCACCAAAACTTATACTTTTGGCCAATGAGCTACAAAAAGTTGGAGAAAAAAGTTTTAAGGATAAAGAGTATGATGAATCTCTAAAAGCCTTTGAAGCAGCACTAAAAATAACCCAAAACTCTTCACTTTCACTCGAAACTGACACCAGCCTGATATATAATACGGCATTGGCCGCCTACGAGGCCAAAGAGTTGGATATAGCAATTAATTACCTAGATAAACTCCATAATCAGAAGCATTCGGTTAATGTAACTCATCTACTTTCAGATGTTTACCTGCAAAGGGGTGATACCACTTTGGCCGAAAAAACCCTATACCAAGGAGCAAAACAATTTAACTACAACGATAGGTTAATGCTGTTGTTAACCGAACTTCTATATAAAACCAACAATATTGATATTGGGCTAGAAAGACTAAACGAGGCAATTACCATGAAGCCCATGAGCCATACCTTGCACTTTACTAAAGGGCTGCTATACCAAAAAACTAACCAGTACCAAAAGGCCATTGACAGCTATACTGAAGCAAACAAGCTGGCCCCCGACGAACTAATGGTTTACGTAAATATTGCAACATGCTATTTTAATATAGGAGTGGAAATTGAAGAAATAATTATGCAACTAACCAGCATTAGGGCAGTTCAGGAGCAAAAAGCCAAATCGGCCAAAGCATTCAGCCAGGCAACCCATTGGCTCGATATGGCCAAGGATAAAAAGATTGTGGACCAAAGCACACTATCAATAATTAATGAACTTTACAGAATGCTTGGCGCAACCGATAGGATTGGGGATGGGGATTAGCCCGTTAAATTTTTAATTGAAGTGTTAACCCAAGCATTTGATTAAACTGAGTACGCGGCCCCTTTTTCTGAGAGCCATCAGGAAGCAAAACGGGCTCGCCCATACCATCAACAATTGGAAAAAGGATGTTATCGTTGTAAATTAGATGCAGGTTAAGCTTAATCTTAAAATATATGCTTATCTGCTTCTCTATGCTCATTTCCCAATCAACATCAATGTTTTGCGGTTTCTCTAAATAGCTGGAAAAAAGCCTTACGGTATTTTTTATCTCCATATCCTTGAAAAAAACAAGGGTATTTTTTACCAACAGTTGTCCTCCCAACTCTTGTTTTGCGTGCTTATCCTTATCTATACCATGCGCAGTTTGGTCGATAATGGTTGTGTCAAGCACAAAGGTATTTCTGTACGATAAGGGTGAAAAGTTTATGCTAGTCTTCTTGTATGGCTTAAACTCCATACCCAAACCAATGGTAATCGCACCAGGATTTAGAAACTTCGAAACAGCTACAGTATCGTTGGGGTAATTATATCCTTTAGCAACTTGCGATTTCATATAAAAAATTGAGCTAAGGTCTATTTTATCCCTGAGTACCCTATTATACTGCGAGTTAACCTCAATAATATCAGTGGTTGTTCTAAATCCTTTATCATCGGTCCAGGTAGTTCCATACCTAAGTCGGCCCGTAGTTGCCCAAGTCAACTTCGACTCTTTATTACTGTACTCCATTTGAGCGTTAATGTCGAGCACGCTGGTTAAAGAGCTCTCGCCACCCTGTGCCCAATAGTTTGAAAAGAAACTCTCGTTTAAAGAGTACGCCCCTATAATTCCATAGCTCCAGAGAACAGGAATCTCTCTCAATGGCTTTAGTTTTAATAGTTTTCTATCGGGACTTGCGGTAGTAAATGGCGTATCGTCCACCATCCTTCTCTCAAAGCGTTCAACAGAAACATCCTCCTCAAGCGTGAGCATAATATCCCGTTTCGATGGGTTGCCAATCCAAATGGTTATGGAGTCGTTTTTCGAGTTCTTAATCCAATACCTATATAAATCCTCCTTGCCTGCGGTTAACCACATAGGCGTTTTCTTCCCTTGCTTGTTGTTGATATTAATCAGGATAGAGTCACGGTTATAGGTATACGCAGTAAGCGTTTCAATCGCTGTCTTCAACGAGTCCGTTATTCTACCGTTGGGAACAATACGAAAGGGCGACTCATCGCTACCCACAATTGCCTTTCGGGTTCGTATCATTACCAGCTCAGTAGAGTCATTATTAAACCGATAGGGGCTAAATCCTTCCTTATACCTTATTGAGGGGGTAATACCCTTGTGGGTAATTTCGTACAGCTGAATATTTTTTGATGCTAGGTACTTTTTGTCGATTATATTTTCGGTAATTATATCCTTTACCTCAAGCAACGATTCAATTCGTTCCTTTATATCCTGTTGCAACTCTAACATTGAGAACGATAAAGAATCGATAACTCTCATCACTACAGTGTTTTTCGTAACCAAAGGGTTTTTTTCGAGGGGAATGGTATCAACAATAAACAACGATTTATCAAACCATCGGAGCGGTAACGTATCTTTCTCAACCACATCGGCATGCATTAGCATAACCGAATCCCATTTAAAGTTTAGAAGCCTATTTCTGATGCTATCGTAGGGTTCATTGTAGTGATTTACAAGTCTCAATAACGAGTTTTTTAGGCTATCACCCCTAGGACGCCAGAGTCCCCTCGAACTAATTAGGCCATTTAAATATTCCGAGGCCATTAAGGGTGTAAGAATTATGGGTTCGGTGGGAATACTATCGGGTACGATAGCGACAACCTCGGCGGGAAATTCAGTGACTGTCGAAATCGTATCGGTTTCAATTTCAATTATATCAGCATCTGCCTGCTCTATAACCTCTTGTAAAGGAATCGTATCAAGTCGTGATTCAACAACACTATCTTTAGGTTGAGCTATGGGAAACTCTTCTCCTACCGAATTCATGTCAGAGGCTACAGCTTCTTCTTCAGTTATATCAATGGTAGATTTTAATGGAATAGTATCAGGAGTTTGTTCTTCAACGATTATAATCTGGGCGCTAGTGGTATCAACTTTGGCTGTATCGGTTATTGCAGTTGCGTTTTCGTTATCGGATTGACCAAAAGCAATACAATGACAAGCTAGCCCTATGATTAGGAATGAAATGGATGTAATTAATCGCATAGGTATTAATAAAGTGTTTGGTAGTACAAAAAAACGAATACTTTTTGAGAATTACAGATTTTTAGCAACTAATTCATATTGCTATATTAGTGTCGTTTAGTTAAGGCTGTCGGCTTCGACTTCGCTCAGCCTGACCGTCACCCTGAGC
>CALGIR010000028.1 GCA_937915475.1 uncultured Bacteroidales bacterium | reverse complement strand
ATTATATGAAAAGGAACAAAAGTACGAGTTAGCCAATGCCATTTGTCGGAAATCTGGGTCATCAGCTCGTACGCTTTTTGATATTCGGCTTTTGCTAACTCGTACTTTTGTTCCTTTTCATATAATTCGCCGAGGTGTATCAAGCATAAGCCGATTCCTATTTCCGATTTGGCGATTTTATTTTGTTCCAGCGATTTATGAAAGTAGACGTATGCCGAGTCGTATTGCTGGCGTTTTTCGAAAATAGCGCCCAGGTTGGCATAATTAATTGCCTGTCCTATCAGACTTTTCAGCGCAATTTCATCCTTCAGTGCTTTGCGGAAGTGTTCTTCAGCATCGTTGTAGTAGCCAAGCATGAGACTAATGTTCCCGATTCCGTTTAAAGATACTACACGGTTTTTAGTACCCACAGGCGTATGTAAACCCGACCAAGTTTCGGCATAATGAAGTGCCTGATAATGGTATTGAGAGGCTTCATTATGCGCCCCTATACGTCGGAAGTTGGTGCCAAGGTTGTTCATCGCCTGCACTATCTCGATGGTGTCATTCAGTTTTAACGCTATTTCAAGACCTTGCTGATGGCTGCTGATGGCATCGGAAAAACGGGCACTCACGCGCTGACGAGACCCTAATTGCTTATAGCAAATCATTTTGCCGATATCACTCCCCTCTTCTACAAACTGTTGTAAGACAATCTGGAGGGAATCCTCATCTCGGATTTTATAAATTTTTGCTGATAGCTCTTTCCGACATTCTGTCTCATCCGCCATTTGATACTCTGGCGGGGCGCACTGATTCAGCATTGTAATCACAACAAACAGAACAACAAGTTTTAGAGTAGCTATACCTACGAACTTAATAAACTGATTCTTCATTTGAGTGTTTTATTTTAGCGTTTTTTTACAGACCTTTCTAAAGAAAGTAGTCCATGAACGTTTGTGTTCCGTTGGCTCCTCTACTGGGTACTCCATTTCACTAAAGTTATCCAGCAACTCATCATATCTTGCACTGAGACATTTGAGTTGTTGCAGAATGAGCTCTTTTTTCGATTTGTCGGAATTCATTTCATGTTTATCTTACACTAGTCAAAAATAAAATGAATAGAACCGAGAATCAATACGATTTTATACGTTATCTCTTTAAGTATTTCTACGTAGATTCGAATAAGAAAAGTGAAAGGAATGACGATTCTGCGAACTAAATCCGCTACTCATGAGCTAATTGAACAGACAAGAAGGGAAGTGATATTTTTTTATCATAATAATGCTGCTCCGTCAATTAATGACAATATATTGTTGATTTTGAAATCTTGTCTACCAAAATGCACTGTTTTGTTTTATTTATAGAGTATTTATTGGCATATTTACCTTAGATATTTAATCATCTTGCACTGTAATATATTTTTTTATGAATCAGACATTTCCCTGTTTACTGTTATGGTTACTGCTATGGTTTTCTGTTTCGCCTGCATCGGAAACACGTATTGATTCTCTAAATAGTGTACTCCAGAATTCTAAACTTACTGATGCTGAAAGATTAACATGCTATGAGTTGTTGGGTTCAGAGTTCGAAAACATCTATCAAGCTGCCGAAGCTGCTGAAGCCTATCAGCAAGCTGTAACACTATGCCGCAAATCGGAAAATAAGGAAGATAAGCTTTCGTCATTACTATACCGATATTCCGTGATGGCAACGTATGCAGGCGATTACGACAACGCCATTACAGCATTAGACGAAACCTTAAAGCATACGGAACAACATCCAAACGAAGTTTTGCGGGCTCGTACCTTGATGCAAACGGGAATGGTGTGCTTTTTTCAACAAGAATGGGACAAAGCGCTTTACTTCTACCAACAAGCGCTTAATGCAGCTGAAAAACTTAAAAATAAAGAAGGAATTTCTATTGCCTACAACAATATTGCAAATATTTACCAAAAACAGCAGCAGCCACAACAAGCGTTTGCCTACTATAACAAAGCACTGAAAATGCAACGTGAACTTGCCGACAGCGCTTCTATGTGCAACTGCATGATGAATATTGCAACCAATCATCTGGAACAAAATCAACTAAAGGAGGTTTTTGGACCTTTAAACGAAGCATTGGATATTGCTGAGAAAATTGGCGATAACGAGATTATTGCACTGTGTTACATGCACCTGGGGGTACTGTTTTCTAAAACAGGGGAAATAGAGAAAGCGAATGAAATGTTTATTCAGGCTGAAAAACTTTCCTTAGAAACAGGTTATGAAAGGGTAAGGCAAGAAGTTTTGCATAAAGCAAGTGATGCCTACCTAGAGGCTGGAGATTATAAGTCGGCATATGAATATCTTAAAAAATCGCAGAGTCTGGCCGATACACTGATGAACCAGCAAATGCTGGTAAAAACACAGGAGTTTGAAATTCGATATAAAAGCAAGGAAAGCGAATCTAAATTGGCGTTATATAAACAGAGGTTGAAAACCTTGCATCAGCAACAAACTTTTCTTGCTGTTATTTTACTGTTGCTCACAACTCTTGTTGTTATGCTTGTTATCAATCGAAGAAGAAGCCGCGCAAAGAACAGAAAACTTAAAGAGCTGAACGAAACCAAAGATAAACTCTTCTCCATCATATCACACGATTTAAAAAGCCCCGCTATGGCACAAAAGGTAGCTATAGACACCATGATTCAGCAAGCCGACAAATATGATACGGAAACATTAACGATGCTGAAGGCTTTCAACCATGCTACAGAATCGCAGTTAGCGTTATTGCAAAACTTATTGAATTGGGCGAACATGCAAACAGGTAAAATGGCCTACAACCCCATACCATTTAATTTTTGTGAAACCATTGCCAAAAACCTAGAATTGTATGCTGTATCGGCTAGAAACAAAGGCTTACAATTCATTTCCGATTTGCCTGAAAAATGCCTAGTGCAAGCCGACCGTCAAATGATAAATACCATTGTGCGCAACCTGCTTAACAATGCAGTAAAGTTCTCAGAACCCAATGGGATTATTCGTGTGGCTCTCTCCAGTCACGACAATTTTACGCGTTTTTCGATAAGCGATAAGGGCGTGGACATGCCGCAGGAGCAGATAGAGGAACTCCTGGTGGATGGAAAAACCACATCGAGAGACGGCACGCACGGAGAAAAAGGTAGTGGCCTAGGTTTGATTATATGTAAAGAACTGCTCGAAAAGAACAACAGCCAACTTGAAATAGATAGCCACAAAAATAAAACAACGTTCTCATTTAACCTGCAAAACGTATGATTCCATTGCCTCCAACCCGCATTGTTCTGGTTGATGACCATGCACTGTATCGCATGGGTCTGCGCTCCACCATTACTGCAATGGATGCCCAACTAAATATTATCGGCGAATGTGGTTCAAGCAGTGAGTTTACGCTAATGCTTCAGCAAAAGAGCATACCCGACCTGGTGATACTGGACATCTGCCTGCCCGACGAAAGCGGTATTGCCATTGCCCGCCGCCTAAAAAATGAATACCCGCAAATCAAAATTATTATGCTGTCTTCGGAAGTTTCGGCAGAAACGGTTAGCGAACTACTTGAGATAGATGTGGAGGGCTATTTGAGTAAAATGGCACAAATGACCGATATAGAAAAAGCAATTCGCACCGTAATTTCAGAAAACCACTACTACGGACAAAGTGTAGCAAAAATTATGTACGATGTTTATCTGGAAAAAACAGGCATAACACCAAAAAAAAGACTATTCGCTTCAAGTAAAAAAAACCTATTTACTCCTCGAGAAATCGAAGTCATACAACACTTATGTGACGGGTATTCTGCTAAAGAAGTGGGCGATAAGCTAAATGTGAGCCACCGCACCATAGAAACCCACCGAAATAATATTTTGCGAAAACTCGGATTCAACAACACTGCTGAGCTGATAAAGTATGCAGTGAAACAAGGGATAGTGGAGTGGGTTTAGGGATGTGCAGAAAATGGATTTAATCGGTTCAGAAAACCTTAGGTTACTGTTCAAAACGCCTTTTTCGGCAGGGTGATTTTTTTCTTCCATCTTTCCTGTTATTAAGTTGACTAATTTTTTTTCAACCTATTTCAGGAAAGTACAGTTGTAAGATTAGTTCAAAAAAGTTTCATCTATAAGAATTATACTAATCTTGATAGTTAATATTTTTCTAGGTTCAGAACCTTATGTGAGTTGATATTATTTGGTTAAAAGCAAAAAGGCCACTCTTTTTTATTTTGAGTAGCCTTTTTTAATTAAACATTGTATTTGCTTACCTCTTCAACTCAATATCTCTGTTCATCTGCATAATGTCAACATCGTTAGAGTAGTCGCCTATCAGATGTTTTGAGAAGTAATCGGCAGTTAGCCAGAAATGGTACTCAAACATATCACCATACCCATGACGCTGACTAGGGAACATGAAGAAATCGAATCGTTTATTTGCCTTAATAAGTGCATTGGCCATACGAATTGTATTTCCAGGGTGAACATTATTGTCAATTTCGCCCGTTGTAAGCAAAAGTTTACCCTTTAAATTCTTGGCTAAATCGGAGTTTTTATCGATACTGTACTCAAAAGTAGTCTTACCCGTTGTATCCGTAACCTCCTTTACACCATGGTGCTTCTCACTCCACCAACGATTGTAGATGTTGTTCTCATGGTTACCTGCATTGGATACGGCCACCTTAAAGAAATCGGGGTAAACAAGCAATGCTGCTGTTGACATAAAACCGCCTCCTGAATGGCCATGAATCCCTACTTTATTAATATCGATAAACTTATGCCTACTGGCAAGTTGCTCAATGCTGGCCTTTTTATCTGCCAATCCATAGTTGCGTAAATTTGCGTATCCATAGTTATGGTACCACTTCGATCTGTCGGGATGTCCTCCCCTATTGCCAACGGTTATAACAATAAAACCCATTTGGGCTAGCCTATCGGTTCTATCCATTCGGGCAGAGAATGACTTGTTTACCGCTTCGGTTTGGGGACCAGGGTAAACGTACTGAATAATGGGGTAAGCCATTGTTGAGTCAAAATCGAAAGGCTTATACATCACTCCATACAAATCGGTAATTCCATCATCGGCCTTTACTTTAAATGGCTCGGGGAACTTATACCCTGCAGCAAACAGCAAACTCAAATCAGCCTCCTCCAAGTCCATAATTTTATTGCCTCTGTTATCCTTTAGTTCCGCTTTGGGCGCTGTGTTCACTCTTGAAAAATTGTTGACAAAAAACTTGTTCTCATCATCCATCGACACGCTATGATCGAAGTTGCCCTTATTGAGTAACGTTAAACCGCTACCATCGAAGTTTACTTTATAAAAATGCTCGTAGTATGGATCCTCATTGGGTTGTACACCATGTGCTGTAAAGTATAGAACTCGGGCTTTATCATCAATATTAACAATCTTTTCGGAATGAAATGGGCCAGATGTAATTTGGTTCTTCATATTTCCCAGTCCATCGTATAGATAGAAATGTGCCCAACCATCGCGCTCCGACCAATGAATAAGTTCTCTACCACTATTTACTACACCCAAAGGACGAGTTTCGACGTAGGTATTCAAACGTTCCTCAATTACGGCTTTTGCCTCACCTGTCTTTGGATTGGCTAGGCAAATATCTATTCGTTTTAAATCACGTGAAGTACGGGTAAAGTAAAAACTTCCTGTCTGATCTTCTAATAATTTGGGGGCAACGTAATCCTCGTCGCGCTCCCTTTGTAACCCGGGGGCATATTGTATTGAAAGTGTTTGATCAGGAAATGCATCAACATTAATTTTCACAGGGAGAGAATCAACAAAATTAAAAACCAACATCTCTGTAACAGGTGCATCCTTTTCGCCTGGCATGTGGTACTTATAAGTTTCCAAAGTTGGACGAGGATTCGAGAGTGATTTTAGCACCCATAGATCTTTAAGTTTACGATTATCAGTACGCGTAAGTGCTATTATCTTT